>NZ_LZKV01000039.1:0-62420 GCF_001672995.1 Mycobacterium sp. 1482292.6
GCCCCGGCGTTGTCCGGCGGCGGTGGCGGGCAGCATCGGGCCCAGCGGTTCGCCGGTCAGGCCGTGGCGCGGGCCCAAATCGCGTGCCTCGTTGAGGCGGCGGGCGGCTTCGGCACGGCTGATCAGCGTCGCCTCGGCGATGGCGTGGACCACCGTGGCGCCGAGTTCGACCGAGGGTGCTTGACGGGCCAGGGAATTGATCACGGGGTGCTCGACGGCCGGGATGCGCCGGCGCTGCTTCTCGCAGTGCGCCAACACCGCCAACTGCTGCCGGGGCTTCAGCGCGTCGACGTTCAGCGCGCACACCCGATCCCAGGCGGCATCGAGCGCATCGAACGCCGCCTCGACATCCTGCTCATCACTCACACCGCCAAACTAGCGATGCCCACCGACAAAACGTCCCGCTTTGTGACCACTGAAACCAAAGTGGCACAAGTTATTTCAGCCGCTAACCCCACGATCGACTGGTGGTCAGTACATCGACACCATTAACGGTGATGTGCACGGTGTCCCGGCGGTACACCGCGCCGAGGCCCTCTCGCCACACATATCCGGTGATCGCCAACACCATCCCCGCCTCGAGCACGTCGTGTTCGCCCGCGGCCAGCAGCGTTTCGGACACCACGGGCGGATCGAACCCCAACCCCAGCCCGTGCGCGACCGGCATCGGCGGCACCGGCTCACCGGCCGTCGCGTAGGCGGCGAGCAGGTCGCGGGTGGACGCGCCGGGGCGGCATGCGGCAACCATCTTGTCGTACAACACATGCGAGCGCTCGAAGAGCGTGCGGACCTCGTCGGTGACGGTATCGCCGGCCGGCCGGGTCCGCCCCACCTCGGCGACATAGCCGTTCGCCAGTGCGCCCGCGGCGAACGCGACGAGGTCACCCGGCCGGACCTCGGACGCGGCGGCGCGACGCCACGGTTGTTCGCGCGACGTCACCCACGCGGCGTCCTGGGTCGCCGGCGTGCTCACCCCGCCCGCGGCCATCGCCTCCATCATCACCCCAGCCAGCGTCCGCTCCGACACGCCCGGCGCCAATTCGCTGAGCGCGGTTGCCAGTCCGTGTTCGGCGACCCGGACGGCCTGGCCCATCGCCGCGATTTCGTCCGGCGTCTTGATGCGTCGCGCCGCCCGCATGGCGGGCTCCGCGTCGACCAGCTCGGCATTGGGGAACGCCTCGGGCAGCAACGCCGCGAAAGTCGGTGTGATCGCATCGGTTCCGACCCGCCGTGCCGCGTCGGCGCCCTCGATCTTCTTCAGGACGTCGATGAGGGTCAGTGGGTTCCAGGCCAGCCCGTAGAGGTGGTCGTGGCCGATCTCCTCCGGCACACCCTCGTCGTCGGTGCTGTTGAGATAGATGTCTCCGGTGTCGCGCACCAGCACACACATCGGGCCGAACGGGCGGGTGCCGGCAATCCATAGCTGCGGGGCGCCGGTGACGTAGCGGATATTGGCCTGCCGGCCCAGTACCAGGATGTCGAGGTCGTGCTCCGCCATCTGGGCCAGCGCCCGTTCCCTTCGGCCCGAACGCAATTCGCGCGCGTCGGGCAGGACTTCAGTCGCCATACGGGGTGTAGGGGTAGTCGGTGATCGGCGCGTAGCCGTCTTCGGTGATCACCACGATCTCCTCACTGCGGTAGCCTCCGGTGCCGTCCTCCCACATCACCGGCTCCAGAACCAGCACCATGCCGGGCGGAAAGACGAAGTTGTCGTCGAACTCCGCGCCGAGATCCGTTCCGATCATCGGCGCCTCCGCGGGGTAGGTGCCGATGCCGTGACCCAGATAGAAATGCGGCAGCCATGGTTTGCGGCCACCGTTGGCCGTGATCGCGGCGCGCGCCAAATCCCCCGAAGTCACACCGGCTTTGGTCACGGCGAGCACGGCGTCCAGGACCGTGCGCCACTGCCGGAACTGACCTTGCTGCCGCGGCGTGGGCCGGTCGCCGACGATCCAGGTGCGGCCGAAGTCCGAACAGTATCCGTGGTAGGTGATGCTGATGTCGGTCCACAGCACGTCGCCGGCGGACAGCTCCCGGTCGGTGGGCAGCAGGGGCAGCGCCAGATCGCCGTGCGTCGTCCACACGCCGGCTTCCCGCGAACTCGGCATCACCTGCCAGATCGCCTCGAGCATGTTGGTGGTGGCACCGAGTTCGAACGCCCGCCGCACGAAGGTGGCCGAGAGATCGATCTGTCGTACGCCCGGCTTCAGCGCCTCCTGCACGTCGACGATCGCCTGTTCGGTGATGCGGGCGGCCCTGCGAAGACAGGACAGCTCGTCGCGGGTCTTGACCAGTTGCGCCGCCCCGAGCACGATCGCCGCGTCGGTCGGCGGGCCACCCGGGAACAGCGTGGACGTCGAGCGGCGCATGGCGCCGGTGAGTTCGTCGACGGCCACGCTGGCGCCCGGCGGAATGAGATCGGACAGTTTCCGAGCGAAATCCTCGACGCCGGAGTCGAACTCGAGGTAGGCGGGGCCGTGCAGGTGGTCGTCTGGCACGGGGTACTCCGCGGACGCCCCGCTGCGCAACGGCATGAACAGGTGTGGATGCACGTCGTCGGCGAGCACGACGGCGACCGGACGCTCGACGTGGGACAGGCCGGCGTCCAACAGCGGCCAACTCACCCCGGTCGCGTATCCGACGTAGCCGTTCATCAGCAGGATCAGCGCGTCGACGCCGTGCTCGGACATGGCGGACCGCAGCCGCGCTCCTGTCTCGATGCGCATGCGGGCCCAGTCGGGTTCGTCGGGTATATCGAGCGCCGAGGTGCGGGCGGCCACCGAGTTCGTCATGCCGAGATCCCCAGAAAATTCCTGATGTTGCCGCCGACCACCCGAACGGCGTCATGCGCACCGACGGCGTCGACCACGGCGGCCAGGGACCGCTCCGAATAGCCGAAAGTGCTTTCGTTGTGCGGATAATCGGATGACCACATCACCTTGTCGATCCCGATCTCCTCGATCTGCCGCAGCCCCAGCGGATCGACCATGAACGAGGCGCACATGTGCTCATCCCAGTAATGGCGGACCTCCCGCTCGGGTTGGTGCGCCAGCATGTGCCGGTAGGAGGCCAGCACATGCTCGGCGTCCTGCAGGGCCGTCGGCACCCACGCGATGCCGCCCTCGAACCAGCCGATCCGCAGCTGCGGATGCCGGTCCAGGATGCCGCCGAAGATATACTTGGAGAACATCTCCCGGAATGAGTCGATGTTGACCATCATGGCCACCGCGACGCTGTTGACCTCGCTGGGAAACTTGGGCTGGCTCTCGCCGATGTGGTGCGTGACGGGCAGCCCGGCCTCCTCGATCTCATCCCAGACCGCACTCATCGCCGCGCTCGAATAGTCGATGGGCTGGCCGTTGGCATCGTTGCCGGGGCTGATCGGCATCAGAAACGTGGTGAGCCCCAACGACTTCAACTCGGCCAAGGTGCGGCGCGCGCCGGCCGGATCCCACCAGTTGATCAGTCCGACGCCGTAGCACCGCCCGCGGGAGCGTTCCTGAACGCCAGCGATGTGCTCGTTGTAGACGCGAAAGATCCGCTCGCGGATCTGGTGGTCAGGGTGGTGGAACAGCGCGAGCACCGCGTTGGGGAAGGCCAGTTCCCTGTCGACGCCGTCCTCGGCGAGCTCGCGAACCCGGGCTTCGACGTTGTTCGTGGCCGCCCCGGCCAGATCGTCGTATTGCATGAGCACCGCGCTGAAATCGCCGACCACCATGGATTGCCCGGGCGACCCGAGCAGATACGCGCCGTCCTCATACCAGATCCGCGGGGCCTGCTCCTTGAGCTCGTCGGGAAAGCCTTGGTAGAAGATGTCATCGGCCACCGAGACGTGATTGTCGGCGGAGAACACCTCGGTGCCGGGTGGCAGGCCGGTGCTGAACTCCGCGGCGTGACCGCGGCGATCCTTGGGCGCGCCGATCACGCCTTCGGGGTAAAGCGTTTGGGCTGGGCTGGACATCATCGTCCCTTCGTTGCGATCACCTACGTTTTGAACCGGGGGGAGAGCACACCGATCCGTTCCAGGTCTTCGAGGTACTTCTCGATCAACTGCTGCGAGACATGCGGGATGGTGCGACCCGAATGTTCGACGGCCGCCCGGAATCGCGCCCCGGGCACCGGCGACCCGGCTATCGCGGTCATGGGTTCACGGTAGACGTCCAGCACGCCGAGGACGGACTGTGCGCGCTGGCGTTCGGGTAGCGCGCGCATTGCCGTCTCGAACCGCGCCAGCCAGGCCGGATAGTCGTCGATCTTCTCGACCGGATAGCCCGCCGCGACGATCCAGTCGACGAAGGTGTCCAGCGAGATTCCGTCGTCGTGCGGATTTGTCGTGTTGTAGGTGTCGAAGCTGATGCCGTGCCGTGGCCCGATCGAGGCGATCGCGTCCGCCAGGAAGTCCACCGGCAGACCCTCGTAGTGTGGGCGGGCGCCGTCCGGATCGTTAGCGCCCCGGTAGAACGAGCGCGGAGCGACGCCGGTGGCGACCAGGCTGAACAGCAGCCGGGTGAAGATGTCAGGCACGTTGATCTGTCCCGCGTGCCGGCTGTCGGCCAGGATCATGCCGGGCCGGAACACCGCAATCGGTAACCCGCACACGTCGTGTGCCTCGCGCATCAGGACCTCGCCGGCCCATTTGCTGATCCCGTAACCGTTGGCGTAGTCGTCGCCGATTGTGCAGCTGGGCACCGAGCGGCGGATGTCGGTGTCCTCGTCGACGAGTTGATGGGCGACGGCGCTGACCCCCAGGGTGGAGACGTAGTGAATCGGCTTGAGCCTGGCCGTGATTGCCAGCCGGATGATTTCGGCGGTGCCCACGACATTGGGCGTGAAAAGTTGGCGATAGGGCAGCACGTGGTTGACGTGCGCCGCCGGGTGCACGACGAGGTCGACGGTGTCGGCCAGGCGCCGCCACGTCGCCTCATCCAGCCCGAACCGTGGCTTGCCGATGTCACCCGGGACGACTTCGAGATGATCGGCGGCGAGGGACCGGAAGCGTTCCAGCAGCGTGGGATCCGAGCCCAGCGCCGCCTCGATTCGCTGACGGGCCTGCACGGCATCGGCACCCCGGGTGAGGCAGATCAGGTTGCCGTCCTTGCCCGCAACCCCCTCGAGCCATTCCATGGCGAGGAAACGGCCGAGGAAACCGGTTGCGCCGGTGAGGAGAACGGTGCGCACCTCGGCTGTCGGCGGTGGGAGCAGCGTCGCGGACTTCAAAATGTCGTCGTCGAGGAACTTGTTCAAGGTCAGGTCTTCGGCGTGGACCTCGACGCCGTCGGTGCCGTGGACCGACGCGAAGCTCAGTACGTCGGAGTCCCGATGCCGGTCGATGTGGTCGGCGATGGTGAGCAGGTCACCGGTCGGGTCGATCACCACGCCGACCGGAACGTCGACGCCGTAGATGTCGGTAAGCAGGGTCGAAAAGGTCAGCGCCGAAAGGGAATCACCGCCCAGGTCAATGACTCGCGCCTCCGGGGACACATCGGCCGCGGGCACGCCGAGGGTGGCCTGCACCGCCTTGGTGACGGTGGCCAGCACCGGCTGATCGGCGCCGCCGGTGCGCAGGGCGCGAAGCTGCCCGAGCTGGTCGTCGGCCATGTCGGCGTAGAGCTGTTCGAGCCGCTCACCGTAGCGCTCTCTGAGCTTGGGTCGTAGGAACTTTCCGACGCCGGACAGCAAGCCGTTGGCCAGACTGAACGGTTCGGTTTCGATCAGGAATTCGCGGGGGATCTCGTAGCCGTTGAGGTGGTTGTCGCGTGCGATCTGCCGCAGCGACCGGGCGATCGCCGACGCGTCGGCGCCGCCTTCGGCCGGCACGATCACGGCCAGCAGGAAGGAGCGGGCGCTGTTGCCGTAGATGTAGATCTGATGGATCAGGGCGCTGGTCGAATACAGCGCCTCCAGGCGAGAGACCGCCACGAACTCACCCTGGGCGAGCTTGATCACGTTGTTGCGGCGGTCGACGTAGCGCAACTGGTCCGGGCCGACCTCGGCCATGATGTCACCGGTCTTGTAGTAACCGTCCTCGTCGAACATCGTGGCGGTCAGGTCGGGCCGGTTGTAGTAGCCGGCCATGAAGCGAGCCGACTTTACCGCCAATTCGCCTCGCGGATAAGGCTTGTCGGTGGTGAAATAGCCGAGTTCGGGTACGTCGAGCAGTTTGTAGTCGATGACCGGGGGCCGCAGCACGTGCTCGTCGGCCACGATCATCCCGCCGGCGATCTCGGTGGACGAATAGCCGATCAGCAGGTGCTGATCGAGCACCTCCTCCATGAACTCCTTGATCTCCGGCGACAACGCGGCCGAGCCGCAACCCACCGCCAGCACGCGACCACCTAGGATCTCCTCGCGGATCGCCGTGGTGATCTGCGCCCCGGCGGTATCGGAGTCGGCACCGGCCATGACGTGGCGGTCCAGCTCGCGCTGGTAGTGGTGAAAGAACATCTCACAGACCCGTGGCACCAGGCTCATGGAGGTGGGCCGCACCAGTGCCAGGTCCTCGAACAGGGTCGAGAGGTCGCTCTTGGCGGCGAAATAGCTGGTGCCCCCGTTGGCGAGGGTCAGGATTACATATCCGTAACCGATCAAGTGACTCATCGGCATGTAGCTCAGCGTGATGACGGGCTGGTCGGATTGCGCCAACCAGGTCCCTATACAAAGGCTTTCGGTGAACATCGCGCCCTTGGGCGTGCCGGTGCTGCCCGACGTGTAGAAGACCCAGGCCAACGGGTCTTCGCCCGCCGCGGCGACGTGCAGGGGCGCGGGTGGCAGGACCGCGCCGTGGGTGGCGACGGCATCGATCGTCTCGATGGTCAGCGCACTGCCCGCCTCGGACAGCCGCGCGACCGCGGCCTCGAAGGCGGCGCGCTGGTCATCGTCACGCAGCTCGTAGTCGAACACGATCAAGCGATCGGGCGCGGTGCCCGCCAAGGCCGCCTCGACGGCGGTCGCGAGGTTGTCGAGGCCCACGGCCAGAACGCGCGGCCGGGTCTCGGCGAGGATCGGCGCGTGCTGGGCGGCGGGTGCGCTGGTCTGCAAGGGCACCACCACGGCGCCGAGGTGGATGCAGGCGCATTCGATGGCCGTGTAGTCGATGCTGGCGAACCCCAGCACGCAGACGAAGTCCCCGGCGCGAACCGGGAACCGTCGGTGGTGATGCCAATCGGCGGCCGTGGCCTGCACCCGCGCCCACAGATCGGCATAGGTGATCGTCTCGAAGCGCGGCAGGAAGTTCAGCGCCGAACGGCCCGTTTGCGGATCGGTGACGACCTCGCGGGCGCGCTGCGCGAGCGCCGGCCGCCCGGCGTAGCCCTGCAGGACGGTGGCCATCACCTCGGCGATCCGCAGCCCCGGAGCGCGTGCGGCCGCGGCGATTTCGTCGTCGGGCTTGGTATTGCGGAACTGTTCGTCGTCGGCGTACAACCGCTCACGCCTGCGCGCCAGGCGTTCCCACTGGTCCTGCTGCGCACCCGGATCTTTGACGTCACTGCGACCAACGAACGCCATCTATCACCACTTTCTGAGGTCAATCCGGATAGCTGAAACCGGTGAGCCGTTCGGAGAGCCCCCACAGCTCGCGCAGGTCGGCCTCGCTGCGCGCCAGCCGGGGGACATTCGCGAAAGTGACACCGCCCCGGACCGTTTCGTAGAAGCCACGCGGCCCGTAGTATGTGGCGCCCTGCGCATCCGGGGACACCGCGGCGTACAGCGTCGGCTTGATGCCCTCGTCGATGTCGAGCCACATGAACGGCAGCAGCCGCCACGTCAGCTGCGTCAACCGGGCCTGCAAGGTCGGTGTGGTGCGACCGTACGACGCGCCGCTGAGCAGGTTCGTCTTGGTCAGACCCGGGTGCGCGGCGTTGGACATCAATCCCCACCCCCCGCATCGACTGCGCCGATCCAATTCGACGGCGAACATCAATTGCGCCAGCTTGGCGACCCCGTACGAACGCATGGGTTTATAGCCGCGTTGCGCGTTGACGTCGCCGAAGTCGAGATTGCCCTGGGTCGCGGCGAGGCTGCTGACCGTCACCACCCGCGCGGACTCCGCCGCCCGCAGCAAGCCCAGCAACCGTCCGGTCAGCGCGAAATGCCCCAAATGATTTGTGCCGAACTGCAATTCGAATCCGTCACGGGTCTGCTGCCGGCGCGGCGGCGTCATGACGCCGGCATTGTTGATCAGGATGTCGATCGGGCGGCCTTCCGCGGTCAGCTCTTCGGCCAGCCCGGCCACGCTCGGTAGCGACGACAGGTCGAGTTGCCTGATGGTGAGCTTGGCCTGCGGCACCTCCCGGCGGATGTCGGCGACCGCCCGCTCGCCCTTGGCCCCGTCGCGGACGGCCAGCACCACCTCGGCACCCGCGGCGGACAGCCGCTTCGCCAGGCCGAACCCCAGACCGCTGTTGGCCCCCGTCACGACGGCGAATCTGCCCCGCAGGTCGGGAACGTCCAGCGCGAGATCGGGTTTCACCATGTCACGGGCAACTCGTAGAGACCGTAGGCCAGCGCGTCGTGTTTGAACGGAAGCTCATCCAGTGGCACGGCGAGCCGCAGGGTCGGGACGCGGCGCAGCAGGGTGGGCAGGACGATCTGCAACTCCATGCGCGCCAGCTGCTGACCCACGCACTGGTGGCGTCCGTAGCCGAACCCGACGTGCGGCCCGTCCTCGCGCAGCAGGTCCAGCCGGTCGGGATTGGGGAACTGGCGCTCATCCCAGTTCGCGGGGGCGACGTCGAGGATGATGCCGTCACCGGCGCGGATGGTTTCGCCGCCGATCTCGATGTCCTCGACGGCAATTCGGCGCTGCCCGGTCTGGATGATGCTCAGGTAGCGCATCAGCTCTTCGACCGCGGTGGCGATGACCTTGGGATCGTCGGTGTCGTGCAACAGCGCTCGTTGATCCGGGTGTTCGAGCAACGCCGCGATGCTCAGGCTGATCATGTTCGCCGTGGTCTCGTGGCCCGCGATCAGCACGCCGGTGGCCAACTGCGCGGCCTCGCGCACGCTGATCTCGTCGGCGTTGACCCGCTCGGCCAGGTCGGATACCAGATCCTCTGACGGGTCTTGCATTTTCGCCCGCACCAAATTGGCCAGATACTTGGCCAACGAGGCAGCACCCTGGGCGGTGTCCTCCTCGGTCGCGTAGCGGCCCATGCCCCGCTGGGCCTGAGCCTGGAAGAATTCCGCGTCCTCATAGGGCACGCCCAGCAGTTCGCTGATGACCAGCGAGGGGACCGGCAGCGACAGGGTGCTGACGATGTCACCGGGCTTCGGGCCGGCGAGCAGGGCATCGATGTGGTCGTCGGTGATCTTCTGGACCGCCGGCCGCAGCGCCTCAACCCGCTTGAACGTGAACGGTTTAGACAGCATCCGGCGGAACCGGGTGTGTTCTTCGGCGTCGGAGGTGAACACCGAGCGGGGGCGCTTGTGCACCGTGGCCAGCATGCCTTCGTTCCAGTGCGGATAGCCGGGCAACCGGTCGTCGACGCTGGTGCGCGAATCGGTGAACAGCGCGCGTATCGCGTCGTAGCCGTGGATGAGCCAGGGGGTGCTGCCATCCCAGATCCGCACCCTGCTCAGCTGCTTGTCGGCGTTGAGCGCCAACACCTTCGGGGGTGGGGCGAACGGGCAGCCGGGGGCCCGCGTCATCGGGAACTCCGGGAGATCGGTGGCGGTGGATCCTGCGGTCATCGTGCTCCTCTGTTGTCGGCCTGCGCGGTGGTGTGTCCCGGCTGGCCGCCGGCCGCACCCACATGGACGGGCGCGCGCCAGAGGCCGACGATCGCGTCGATCAGCCCTTCGCCGGCCACCGGCCACGCCGACCGCGACCGCGGTCCGTGTTCGGCCAGTGCGCCCTCGTGTTCGGCGCAGGTGTGCATGAGTAGGTTGCGCACCATCACCATCCGTTCGGCACGCACTCGCTTGGGTAGCTCCGGCAGGCAGCGGTTGATGCCGTCGAGCGTGCGGACCAGCAGCGGTGACGCCAGGGCGTCCTTGGTGACCACATGCCGGTATGTCGGGTCGGCCATCGCCTGCGCGGCGAACCGGGCGTACCAGGTCGGGGTGCCCAGCGCGGACAGATGATCGGTCAACGGGCGAACCAGCGCGCCGACCCAGTCCCGCAGCTCGCTCGATTCGCCGATGGCGCCCAGCATCTGGGCGCGCAGTTCCTCGATCGGCTCGCGGTGCTTGCTCTCGATCGCGCGGAGCAGGTCGACCCGGGTGCCGAAGTGGTAGCACGCCGCGGCGTTGTTGCCCTGCCCGGCCGCCTCGCTGATCTGCCGATTGGACACGGCGTACATCCCGCGTTCGGCGAACAGCACTTCGGCGGCCGACAAGATCGCCTCGCGAGTGCTTGTCGACCTATCGGAGCGGGCGACCCGCTCGGCGGTCATCGCCTCAGTGAACACGCCGCGCCGGATTAAATCAAGCAATTTATTTATCCGGCGGCGATCGGTCGCGAGCCGTCGCCGAAACCCCGGTTCGTCAGCGGTATTTCATCGACGCGTCGCCCTAGTCCGGCACCGGGGGCCATACAGTCGTCGCATGAATCCGCTGCAGCGGTGGGCCCGCAACCCGACGGTCTACCGCGTGCTGATCCTGAACGGTCACCGGCTCGTGGAGTGGCTCGAAGCCGCGCTGCGTTTCCTGACCAACGGACGCCTCGGCGTTTTGGATGTGGCCGGCCTGCCCAACGTGCGGATCACCGTCTCTGGTCGCAAAACCGGCCTCGCCCGCAGCGCCACCGTGCAATACGTCCCCCTCGATGGGGCCCTGTTGCTGATCGGAGCAAACTGGGGGCACGCACGCCACCCATCCTGGTCCGCGAATCTCAAAGCGGCGCAACGTGTCACCATGCGCCGGCGTGGGCACCGTTGCGTGGCGGCGGTGCGCCTGCTCGATGGCGCGGAACGCGAAGAAGCGTGGGACAAGGCGCTGGCGTCCTGGCCGAATTATCGCCTCGCCCAGGAACGCGCCGGCCGGCGCCGATTCCGGTTGTTTCTACTCACGCCCGCCGGTTGAATCGCGATCGGCCGTCCTGCTTTTGGCCGACAGGGGGCCCTCAGCCCGCGTGGCTCTTGGTCAGGCGCGCGATCTCGGTGCCCCAGACGGATTGAGCACCAGCGTCGCCCACCCGGTAGATCTGGACCATCGACGAGATCCCCACCGCCAGCGCGACTATCGCGACGAGTGTCCGGGTGGCGGCGCGGCCCTTGTCGGATCGGCGTTCGATCACCCGCACGACGACGAGCACGACCGCGGTCGCCAGCAACGCGCCGGCGAAATAGGCCATCAGGCTGCCCCGCTCGGCGTGCTCGCGCAAGATCGGGCTGGGGTTCGCCCTCAGGTCGTAGAGCCATCCGCCGGCGTTGATGGTGATGGGCGTCAACACCATGGTGACCACGGCAAGGATCAGCGTCAGCCACAGCAGCTGTCCGCGCCGGGCCGCCGGCCATAACCCGCAGACGATCACCAGCAGGGCGGTCAGCGGCACCAGCACCAGGACGAAGTGCAGCCATAGGGCGTGAGCCGGCATGCCGTTGATGACGTTCATGGCGTCCCTCGCGGTTTGAAGCGGCGCCTAGCCGCCGAGCCCCTTCTTGATGGCCGCGTCCTGCTTCTGGCCGACGTCGTTGACGAAGTCCGGGGGTGCCAGCGTGTCGGTCGGCCCGTCGAACTCCAGCGTCGCGAGCGCCTTGCCCTCGGTGAAGAGCAGGATCACCACGCCCTTGCTGCGGTCGGGGGTGTTGCCCATCAGCATCGTTCCACCGCTGCCGATGTTGGACGGCTGCGTGGTGGGATCTTTGATCGCCCCGCCCTGTTGACCCTTGGCGGTGTTCAGCGCGTTGGTGGCGGCGTCGGGGTCGTCGTACACGTTGATGGTGACCTTGATGGCGTGGCTGCCGTCGTCGTCTTTGAAGGTGGTCGCCACGCCCGGCTGGCCGTTGGGATTGTCGGTCGGGGGAGCGGCGGTGAAGGGGACCGGGGCGTTGATGTCACTGGCCTGGATCAGCAGCTTGGTGTACTCGTTGGGCTGCGCCGGCGCCGGTGACGCCGGCGCCGAGCTGCTGGGTGCGGAGGTTGCCGAGGTGGCCGATCCCGACTTCGACGGCGACGGCTGCGGTTTGTTGTTGCCGCAGCCGGCGACCGACACCGCAAGTGCCGTCGTCGCTGCGACACCCGCGAGCACCGTTCGTGACATCCTCATCGCATCGAGCTCCTTCCAGGTTTTCCTGGCGACACCGTCGGGTGATCTTTCGAATCGCACAGTACATTGCTGCGCGGCGGCGGATGCCGCGCAGCGCCCTGGGGAGCCGAGCGCTACTCGAGCTGATCGCGCAGGCAGCTCAGCGTGTTGGCCAGGATGCGGGACACCTGCATCTGGGACACGCCGATGCGCTCGGCGATCTGGCTCTGGGTCATGGATTCGAAGAACCGCATGCGCAACACCTCGCGTTCGCGCTCGGGGAGGGTGGCAACCAACACCCGCAGCGCTTCCCGGTTGGTGATGTGCTCGATCTGCGGATCGATGTCGCCGACCGAGTCGGCCACCGAGCGAGGAGTTCCCGAACTGTCGGCGCCGAGGGGCGCGTCGAGGGAGTCGAGCCGGTAGGCGTCGCCGGCGACGAGGCATTCCACGATCTCCTCGCGCGGAACCTCGAGCACCTGCGAAAGCTCACCCGCGGTGGGCGCACGGCCGAGTTGTTGCGACAAATCGGCAGTCGTCCTGCTGATCTGCACGTGCAACTCGCGCAGCCGCCGCGGGACGCGCATTCCCCAGCTGTAGTCGCGGAAGTAACGCCTGACCTCGCCCATCATCGTGGGGACCGCGAAGCCGATGAAGCTCGGACCCTTCGCGGGGTCGAACCGGTTGACGGCGTTCATCAGGCCCAGCCGAGCAACCTGAATGAGATCGTCGAGGCCCTCGCCCCGGCGGGCGAAGTGGCTGGCCACGTGGTCGGCCAGCGGCAGGCACCGGGACACGATGCGTTCGCGCTGATGGGCGTATTCGTACGATTCGGCCGGCAACTCCTGCAGTACCAGGAACATTTCGACGACATCGTCGTAGGAATCATCGGATTTGGTGGTCCGCGTGGTCGGGGCCGGACGGGTTGCAGAAATTACGTTGGTCATCGGCTGGCGCACCCCACGTTCACTCGAAGAATCGGGTAAACGGTTGCGCGAAAACAAGTTTGCATCGCTGACTCCTAGAGTCGTCCGCGGTGAAGGTTTGCAGCTATGCGCACTTCTCGCCCCCACAGCATCTCGATCCGCAGGACGGTCGGTGGGCCAACGCGCGACACGAAGCGAAAGGTGACTCGGGCTGATTCGCCGGAGCCATACCAAGCTCAGTAGCCATGCGGCTGACTGGACCGCTTTTAGCTAAACGGCGACACGTCCACAACGGACTTCATTGGAGACTATACGCCCCCTTGCACCATCCGGCGATCGCTCGGGGCGACGGATTCAGATAATTTCTGAACAGTTTCCACGGTGTAGCAGCGGGGGGTCGGCAACCCGCGGTTGCAGGGCTTCGACGCCCTCCCGAGCGCTGGCGCACGTCCCCCAGCTGCGGTGTTATCGAGGTGCTGCGGCCCGCGGGGAAGCGCCCGGCAAACTGATTCGGGCCGATTCGGGGCCACTTCTACCTGAGGTGATTGCTTTACCTTCCACGCCCGGTGGACGGTACGCGGCTTTGCCCGGCGGGGCAGCGGGGCCGCACCCGGCGCCGCCGGGGGTGCGTTTGTGCAGCGCGATGGCGGCGACGAGGTGCCGAACCTGCCCGTGTTGGCGGGTTGCCGGCGGCGTGCAGCGCCGCGTGCGAGGTAAACGTGGGTTTGCGTTCTCATTTCTGAGTCGGCTGGGTACTGTTCGCCTAATGTTCGTGACCACCGTCGAGCGCGTGCCCATCAGCCGGCCGCGAGAGCAATTCGCGGGCAACGCTTTACGGTGCGCACCGGTTGGCGCACACCGGAGCTTGCGATGAGCCGAATCGGTCCCGAGGGCCCGCTGTCGGGGCAAGGTGTGGTGGTTTCGGGCGGTAGTCGCGGTATCGGCCGCGCGGTCGCCGAGCTGCTGGGCAGCCTCGGTGCCGGCGTCGTCGTCAACGGGCGCGACGAACAGGCCGTGCACGAAACGGTCGCGGCGATCACGGCGGCCGGCGGGCGGGCCCACGCGGTGGTGGGAGCCGCGGACGACGAGCGCGTCGCCCGTCGGCTCGTCGACGCATGCGTGAGCACGTTCGGGCGGTTGGACACGCTGATCAATTGCGCCGGGATCGCCGAACCGCCCGGTTCGTCGATCCTGACCGTCTCCCCGGCCGAGTTCGACCGTCTGATCAGCGGTCACCTCGGCACGGTGTTCCACACCTGCCGGGTGGCCGCTCCGGTGCTCGCCGCCCAGGGGCACGGCGCCATCGTCAACACCAGCTCGGTGGCGTTCCTGGGTGACTACGGCGGCACCGGATATCCGGCGGGCAAGGGCGCCGTCAACGGCCTGACGATGGCGATCGCCGCCGAACTGAAGCCCTACGGCGTGCGGGCCAACGTGGTGTGCCCCGGGGCCAGGACCCGGCTGTCTACCGGCGCCGACTACGAGAAGCACATCGAAGACCTGCACCGCCGGGGGCTGCTCGACGAGATGACCATGCGGGCCTCGCTCGACAGCGCTCCGCCCGAGTTCGTCGCACCGGTCTACGCGTATCTGGCCGGTGACCTCTCGCGCGACGTGACGGGTCAAATCCTTGTTGCCGCAGGCGGTTTCGTGGGCAGTTTCGATCGCCAAACGCCGCGGCTGCTGGGCTACCGCGACCACCACCAAGCCGGGCCGTGGTCGGTGCAGGACGTGCACGAGATGGTCGGCGGCACGCGCGCCGAAGAACCGGCCGGAAAGTCGGCGACCTAGCCACGCCTGAGGCGTCCGCGCGCCCCGCTTACGAGAGGCGCTTGGCGGCGAAATCGGCCGCCTGGTCGACCATGCCTGCCTCGACGTACTGCCGGTGCGCGGCGGGGTTGCCCCCGTCGGAACACACCGGATCGCCGGGCACGCACAACTCGAGGGTCTTCGCCGCGTACAGCGGCCCGATGGTCACCGGCGGCTCGTTGATGATGCTCATGAACTGGCTCGACGGCTTGCCGAACAGCGCCACCGCGGCCACGTGGTTGGCCACCTCGGCCGGCATCGGCTGCAGCGCCTGCACCAGGTGCACGCCGTCGGGTACGGCGCTTTCGGTGACGAAGCCCATCACCGCCGCGCCCTGCGAGTAGCCGCCCAGCACCATCTTGGTGCGCGGGCAATTCGCGGCCATCTGCTCGACGTGATTGCCGGCGTCGCTGATGCCGTCGGCGGCGGTGGGAAAGTCGGTAGTGGCCGGATAGTTGACCGGATAAACCCCCACCGACTTCCCGCCGACGTGCGAACGCAGGGTGTCGACGAAGCTCTGGCCGATGCGGCCGATACCTGGGGGCTCGGTGGTGCCCCGGGCGAACACCACCTCGACGTCGGGGCATGGTTCTGCGGACGCCGGCTCGACCGGGCCGATCAGCAGAGCCGAAAACGGCGACAGCACAGCACAAGTCAACACGGCGAAAGGATGGGCCTTCACATCGCGATCCTGCCACAGGACGCCGCCGCGCGCGCGTCGTGCGGATCGTCCCCGCCCCGGATGTGACGAAGACCTCCACGTCGACTGGTCACGTCGACGAGCTGCGCTACCTGTGGGCGCGACCCTGCCGCTTCGCGCGGAACGCGGACTGGGCGGCGTGCAGCGCTCCGCGGAATGTGTACGCGGCAGCCACCACGCACAGCAGGATCAACACGACGAACATCGGCAGCCAGTTGTCCCTGCTGTGACTGACGTTCCACCAGACGATCGTGAAGAGCACGGCACAGAGCAGCAGGACCCCGTCCCGCCAGTTGCCGTGGTAGGACAGCGCGGCCCGGCGCAGCACGCGGCTGCGGTCCGCCGCATCGATCAGGTCGTCGACGCGACCCTCGATGCTGCGCCGCAATTCGGCGCGCCTGTCGACGTCTTCGGGCGGGAGTCGGTCGAGCAGGTCCATGTCCTGCTTGATCGCTTCGCGGTAATCACGACCCCGGAATTGCCCGGCCGCCACCGCGAGCAGCGCGCCACCAAAGATGGGCGCGCTGTTCAGCGCGACCTGTGCCAAACCCACCACGTCGAGGCCTCCTTCGATCGTTGGACAGCGTCGGCCCATTGAGGATTAGCGCATCGCCCGCGCGCGACTTCAAGACATAACGGCGAATGTGTATGGTCAAAATCGCCGCTCCGACCGCCCGGGATCAGGACGCTTTCGAGGACCGGCGGCGCGTTGGGGCCGGCTCGGGCGCGCCGAGGGCATCCATGGCGCGGACCAGCTGCGGGTAGGCGATCGCCGGCCCGATCCAGCGGCTGAGGTAGCGGCGCAGATCGTCGCCGGTGCGCGGTGGCCGTCCCGGGTCCGCCAGGAAGGAATGCAGAACCCGCAGCGAGAATTCGTTCAGCTCGTCCAGGCCCGCTTCGTCGAAACCGTAACGCTCCCAGTCGATGTCGTAGCGGTGCAACATCGAACGGCCGAACGCCAACGCGGTATCGGAGACGATCGACACCTTCTGGCCGCCGCGGTGGCGCTGGTTGAGCACGAATTCGACCTGGTTGTCCGAGGCGAGCTCTTCGACCGCGAAAGCCATGCCTTCGGTGATGGCCACCACCGGATCGGTGACACCTTCGAGATGGGCTGCCATGCGATCGAGGAAGCCGTCGGCCGACCGCATCGCCGACGCCACCAGCAAGGCCTGCGTGCCGGGAAAGTACCGATAGACGGTCTGGCGGGTGACCCCCAGCGCGCGTGCCACGTCGGCGATCCGCATCGCCGAGCCGCGTTCGTCGATGATCTTGTCTGCTGCGTCCAGGATGCGCTCGATCGCCTCCGCGTCCGAGGCGGGGGTGTTTCCCGCCCAACCGTGACTGCGCATGATTAACGGACGGCAAACCCGTAGCCGATGAACCCCACCGCTGGATCATATCGTCTGCCGGGGCGTCATCGGTGCTGGCTAACCGCGCGGTCGGGCGCCGATTACGCGGCAAGACAAAACGGGCATTATGTATGATCACTGCGGAACTCCGAGGCAGCGGCCCGACGGTCTCCCCACGCGCCCGGCGCAACAGAAAGGCCGACCGATGCAGTACGACACCGTGATCGCCAATGGACGCTGGTTCGACGGGACGGGCGGGCCGTCGGCCTACCGGGACATCGGCGTGCGGGACGGGCGGGTCGTCACCATCGCCAAGGGCCCGCTGGACACCACCGGCGCCCGGGTCATCGACGCCACCGGTCAGTGGGTGATCCCCGGCATCATCGACATTCACACCCACTACGACATCGAAACCCTCTGTGAGCCGGCGCTTTCCGAATCGCTGCGACACGGCGTGACGACCGTGATGTTGGGGTCCTGCTCGCTGTCCACGGTGTACCTGGACAATGTCGACGCGGGCGACATCTTCGGCCGCGTGGAGGCGATTCCGCGGCGCTATGTCATCGAGCAGCTCAACGCGACCCGGTCGTGGAACAGCCCCAAGGAATATGTGGCCGCGCTCGAGCGGCTGAACCTGGGCCCGAACATCGCGGCGTTCATCGGGCACTCCGACATGCGCGCCGCCACGATGGGCCTGGACCGGGCGACCCGCAAGGACGTCCGCCCGTCGGCGGCCGAACTCGCGCGGATGGAGGCGATGCTGGAAGAGGCGCTCGACGAAGGCTTCGTCGGGTTGTCCTCGCAGCAACTGCTGTTCGACAAACTCGACGGCGAGGTCTGCCGGTCGCGCACCCTGCCGTCGACCTATGCCAAGCCTCGCGAGCTGCGGCGCCTGAACGCCATCCTGCGGCGGCGCAATAAGATCCTGCAGTCGGGCCCCGATATCAAGAACCCGCTGTCGATCGTTTCCCAGTTGGCCACCTCCCTCGGGGTGGGGCGCCGCCGGTTGAAGACCAGCCTGCTCTCGGCCGCCGACGTCAAGTCCCTGCCGCCCGTTATCTACCTGATGGACTGGCTGGCGCGGATGGTCAACGCGCTCGGCGCCGATTTCCGCTGGCAGCATCTGCCGGTCCCGTTCGAGGTCTACGCCGACGGGATCTCGCTGGTGATCTTCGAGGAGTTCGGCTCCGGCGCCGCGGCCCTGCACCTACAGGACGAGATCGCCCGCAACGAGCTGATGCGCGACGAGGACTACCGGCGGCAGTTCCGCAAGGACTACGACCAGAAGTACGGCCCCCGGGTGTGGCACCGCGACTTCTTCGATGCCGACATCGTGGCCTGCCCCGACGAATCGGTCGTCGGTAAGTCGTTCGGGCAGGTGGGCCTGGACCGCGGCGGCCTGCACCCGGTCGACGCGTTCCTCGACCTGGTGCTCGAGCACGGCGAAAAGCTGCGCTGGCGCACCACGATCTCCAACCACCGGCCCGAACTGCTCAAGAAGCTGGCGCAAAGCCCGGGCGTGCAGATGGGGTTCTCGGACGCGGGCGCGCACCTGCGCAACATGGCCTTCTACAACTCCGGGCTGCGCCTGCTGCGCCACGTGCGCGACGCCGAGAAGCGGGGCACGCCGTTCATGTCGATCGAGCACGCCGTGCACCGGCTCACCGGCGAGCTCGGCGCCTGGTACGAGCTCGACGCCGGCACCCTGCGGGAAGGCGACCGCGCCGATATCGTCGTGATCGACCCCGAGAGGCTCGACGACTCCCTCGACGCCTATGCCGAACATCCCGTCGAATCCTACGGCGGGCTGTCGCGGATGGTGAACCGCAACGACGCCACCGTCACGGCGGTTTTGGTGTCCGGCAACCTCGCGTTCGGCGGCGGCAAGGCGTCGCCGGAGCTGGGCGAGAAACGATTCGGTGAGTTCCTCCGGGCGGGCGCGTCGGCGCGAAAGCCTGCCTACGCCGGCTAGCCGCGCCGATTGCACGGGGGTTTGTGCTGGGGCGCCGCAGTTTTCAGGCCACCGACGCACCCAGGATGAGGTTGACCGCCTCGTCGAGCTGCCCGGAGATCTCGGCGAAGCTGACGAACCGGGCGGTCATCAGCGCACCCGAAAAGGTCATCTGCAGCGTGGATCTCACGGCGCGGGGCCACCCCGGACCGAGCGCGGCCGCGATCCGCTTGGCCACTTCCTCGCCGATCTGTTCGCGAAGGGGGGTGACCGCCGGATCATCGGCCATCAGGGCCGCGCCGCAGGCGGCGGTCAGTTCCGGCTCGTCGGCGACGACGACCGCCATGTCCCGCAGGGTTGCGCTCACCCGGGTTTTGGTCGTCTCGTTGACGTCGGTGTGCAGCGGCAGGTCCCGCAGGAAGCGCAGATACACCGCCGCCACCAGCGCACTTTTCGACGGGAAGTAGGTGTAGGCGCTGGCCGGCGACACCCCGGCGCGCGTCGCCACCGCGCGCATCGTCAGATTCGCGTACGAGGATTCCCGCAGCTCCGCCAGCCCGGCGTCGAGCACCTTGCGGATGGTCTGCCCGGGCCGGCGGTCGGATCGGCGGGCCGCGCCGACCGTTTTCCCGGCGACCGCCGGGGACGACGCATCTCTAGACACCCGTCCAGTGTAGAAACGGGTCCTGCCACCAACAACTTCCATCGCGGGCGGTCGGCGCGAGCGCGGGATCCCGATAACGGACAAGTGTCCAGAAGAAGCCGGGTTCTAGAGTGGCGGCTATGGGCGAAGCGGACCGGCGTCGCTGGGACGATCGGTACGCGGCCAAGGGGCCGCCACCGTTGAGTTCGGTTGCGCCTCCTGGCGTTTTCGCGGGCCACGCGGATGTGTTTCCCGCCGCGGGGCGGGCCCTCGACCTGGCCTGCGGGCAGGGGACCGGCTCGGTCTGGCTGGCGGCACGCGGCCTGCAGGTGCTGGGCCTCGACGTCTCGCCGGTGGCCATCGCCCACGCGCGGGCACTGGCCCAGCGGGCCGGCGTGGGTGACCGCTGCCGCTTCGACGTCGTCGATTTCGACGCCGGCCTGCCGGCGGGGGCGCCGGTCGATGTGATCCTGTGCTGCAAGTTCCGCGACCCCCGCCTCGACCGGGCGATCGTCGATCGGCTCGCGCCGGGGGGGCTGCTGGCGATCGCCGCATTGAGTGAGGTCGGGGCGAGCCCGGGTCCCTTCCGCGCCGTGGCCGGCGAACTGCCCGCCGCGTTCGCCGGCCTGGAGCTGATCGGCGCCGGCGAAGGCGACGGTCAGGCGTGGCTGCTGGCCCGGCGCTGACCGCCGCGACCGCGGGCTAGCCGGTAGCGCCCTGCGCGCGGCTGGCGCGGCGGCGATCCGGCCGTCGTCGAGGCGCAGCGGTGCGGTGCGACATCGCCGATTCCGTGGGGGTGGGATTGGTCCTCGGCGACCTGCTGGTCCGGCGGCGCCGCTGCCCGCCGGAGTTGGCCCGATGCTGCACCGGCGCGTGCGAGGGCGCCCGGGCCGGCGCGGGGGCCTGGTAGGGCGCGACCTCGCCCACCAGCGCCTGCACCGCCTCGGACGCGGCGGTTACCTGCACCGGGGCGACCTGGATGCCGGCCTTGCGCATCAGCAACTGGGTGTCACGGCGCTGCTCGGGCAACACCACGGTGACCACGTCTCCGGCGCTGCCCGCCCGCGCCGTTCGCCCGGACCGGTGCAGATAGGACTTGTGCTCGGCGGGCGGGTCGATGTGCACGACGAGCTCGACCTCGTCGACGTGCACGCCGCGCGCGGCGATGTCGGTCGCCACCAGCACCCGGGCGCCGCCCGAGGCGAACATCGCCAGGTTGCGCTCGCGTGCCGGCTGAGACAGGTTGCCGTGCAGGTCGACTGACGGAACTCCCGATTCGGTGAGCTGCCTGGCGAGCTTGCGGGCCTGATGCTTGGTGCGCATGAACAGAATCCGCCGACCGGTGCCGGAGGCGAGCCGGTGCACCACCTCTTTCTTGGCCTCGGCGTTGGCGACGTGGAAGACGTGATGGGTCATTTCGGGCACCGGCGAGTTGGGCTCGTCGACCGAGTGCAGCACCTCGTTGCGCAGGAATCGCTGTACGAGCTTGTCGACGCCGTTGTCCAGGGTGGCCGAAAACAGCAGTCGCTGGCCGTCTTTCGACGTCGCGGCCAGGATCCGGGTGACGCCGGGCAGGAAGCCGAGATCGGCCATGTGGTCGGCCTCGTCGATGACGGTGATCTGCACGGATTCCAGGCTGATCAGCCGCTGCTTCATCAGGTCCTCGAGCCGGCCCGGGCAGGCCACCACGATGTCGACGCCGGACTTCAGCGCGGCCACCTGGCGGCTTTGCGAGACGCCGCCGAAGATCGTGGTGATCCGCAGGCCGGCGGCATTCGCCAGTGGCTCGAGCGTCGCTGTGATCTGCGTCGCCAGCTCCCGGGTGGGGGCCAGCACCAGGCCCGAGGGCCGCGAGGGGCGCCGGCTGCCCGACGCGAGGCGGCTGACGAGCGGGATGGAGAAGGCCAGGGTCTTGCCGCTGCCCGTCTTGCCGCGACCGAGCACGTCGCGACCGGCCAGGGTGTCGGGCAGGGTCTCGATTTGAATCGGGAAGGGATGGGTGAGGCCGCGCTTGGCGAGCGCATCGACCAGGTGGGTGCGCACGCCGAGATCGGCGAAAGTCTTACTGGTGGTCACTTTTCGGTGCCTTTCGGGCATCGGTGGTGCCGCGCCGGAGGCGAGAACGCCGCGCGGCATCGGCACGAGGTGGCGAGATTGCCGGATGGCAAAATCGATCGCCGCGAGACAAGCTAGTGCGCGATGCACGGATCATCTAGGTGACAAGCGCGATCTTTTCGCTGGCACCGGAGGGATGAGGAAGCGTTCCACGACGGTGTTGGCATGCAGTGTCATGAAGCCAACGTTGCTGCCAGCGTAGCGTATGCGACGCCGAACGGCTAAATGGCGTAGCTCACTCTTCGAGCCGCGCACGAACGGCCGCCAGCCGCGCCGCCAGCTCGTCTTCGTCGATGACGCCGCGCGCCACCAGCGAGTGCGCCAATGCCACCAACCGATTCTCCGGATAGGGCAGGCCCGCGTAGACGGTTGCCGACAGCGCGTCCTCGTCGCTGCGCCGCTCGGCGAAACTGAGTACCTGTGCCCCGCAATTACTTTGATCGAGGGCATCGCAGATGCCGTCCAGGCTCGTCTGCCACGGGGGCACCGGGTTGCCGACGCCGTGTTTGGCCGCCATGCGGCTCCAAATCTGGTTGCGTTCAACGATTTTCGTCAGCGGCGCGATGCTGGAGTGTTCGATGCTCATCGATGCGCCCCGGGTCAGTCGCCGACGGGGTGTACGGCCGGGCGCGTCTGGGTGACGGCGTTGGTGGTCACCCCCGGCTTGGGCAACGCGACGCCGATCAGGCAATCGCGCGTGATTATTTCGACGAGTTGGTCCTCGGTCCAGCCCTGCGTTCCGTCCGGCCGGACGGGCATCACCATGAACCGATGCTTCTGGTTGGAGTCTTCCACCCGGATCTCGACGTCCGCCGGGAGTATCAGGCCGAATTCCGCGAGCACCTGCCGCGGCCAGCGCACGATGCGGCGCCGATAGTTAGGGGTGCGGTACCACTCCGGCGAGTTGCCCAGAATCGGGCGCGGGTAGCACGAGCACAGCGTGCAGACGATCACGTGATGCAGCGTCGGGGTGTCTTCCAGCACGTGCAGGGCGGTGAAGTCACTCGGCGTTCCGAACCCGGTCGGTTCCAGCCAGTCGACCCCGACCTCCTTGCTGGCCGCCAGCGCATCGGTGCGCACCAACTCCTTGAAGTCGGGATCCAGCCACGCCCGGGCCACCAGGCGGGCGGCCGGCGTGGGGCCGATTTGTTCCGCGTACTCCGTCATCAGGCGGTGTTCCTCGGCGGTGAAAATGCCCTTCTCGATGCACAATTCGCGAAGCGCGATCTCGAGGACTTCGAAATCGGTGATCTCGTCCACCATCGGCGCGGCCGTACGGTCGTGATCGTGATCGTGGTCGTGGTCGTGGTCGGTCATGATGACGTTCCTTCAGAGGTCGCGGCCGCCTGCAGCCATCGCTCGGGAAGCTCAGTCTGCAGCGAGTCATGGAAGGGACCGGTGTAGCCGGGCCACAGTTCGGACATAGTGAACCGGACGATGTAGAACCACTCGGGTTGTTGGTCCGGCGCGTCCCACGTCTCGTCCTCAGCGGCGGGGCTTTCGTACGAGACGACCGCGATCTCGCCCGTCGCCCCACGCACGTACTCCTGCGTGCGGGTGTAGAGCAACACCGGCAGATCGCGGACCACGACCTTGTCGCCGACGTTGAACTTCGGTGCGCCGGCCTGTCCGGCGTACACCTGCGGGTCGCCTTTGCCGACGGCGTGGCGGTGGTGCCGGTTGCGTGAGACGGCGGCGGGATCGCCTTCGGACTTGGGCTTGGCCTGCAAGGGATTTCCGCGCAGGCCGTCGGCATAGCGGGCCCTGACCTCGGCCATGCGTTCGGCCAATTCGCTGAGGCCGATGTGGTGCTTTTCGACGAGGACGCGTGCGACGGCAAGCAGCCACCGCCCGTAGTAGGGCAGTCCGAGGTAGATGGTGCGGCCCAGGTCGACGTTGCCCATCCGGCGTCGTTCCTCGGACAACCAGATCCCGCGCCAGCCGAGCACCTCGCACAGCACATAGGTGTTGTGCTCCCAGATCTCGTACTGCTTGTTCTCGAACTCGATGGGAGCGTCCGGCTCGCCGCCGACGTCGTGGGGGGTCTTGACATAGGCGTTGAAGCGTTCGTGGTCAATGAGATCCGGCGTGGGAGCGTCGGGGAGCTCGGGGTAGGACGATTGCAGCCGGGCTATCAGGTCGAGCTGTGCGGCTCGGTCCGACGCAGTCGTCATCCCAGCTCCATTCGACTAGTCCAGCGCCTTCGTACACTTCACTCTTCCGGCGGACATTGCGCAACCGCAAAGCGAATGTCGCCGTCTCCGGTAACGTCACCGCAATGGAGCGGCGCGTCCTGGAAGCGGTCATTTATGAGCGTGAACCGCCGATTGCGCGGATCATTCTGAACCGGGTGGACAAGGCCAACACCAAGGACGCGGTGCTGGTCGGCGAGGTCGACAGTTGCCTGCACGAGGCCGACCGCGACAAGGACATCAAGGTCGTCATCCTCAAGGCCAACGGCAAGGGATTCTGCGGCGGCCACGTGGCGCGCTGGGGCCCGGACGAAAACCCGTATCCGGATTTCGGGGACACGTTCGAGGACCTCTACAAGGGCACCGCCGATCTGTTTTTGTGGCCCACGCTGTACCTGTGGGAGTTTCCCAAGCCGACCATCTCGCAAATCCACGGCTACTGCATGGGCGGTGGCATCTATCTCGGACTGCTGACCGACTTCTGCGTCGCCTCCGAGGACGCGTATTTCCAGATGCCGCTCGCCCAGAGCCTCGGCGAACCCGGCGGGCACACCATGATCGAGCCGTGGCTGCTGATGAACTGGCATCGCACCATGGACTGGCTGCTGCTGTCGCCGACCCTGACCGCGCAACAGGCGCTCGAGTGGGGCCTGCTCAACCGGGTAGTGCCGCGCGACGACCTCGAGGACACGGTTGAGGAGATGGCGCGCAAGATCGCCCAAATCCCGTTGACCACACTGATGGCGGTCAAGAACAACGTGAAGCGCGCGTGGGAACTGATGGGCATGCGGGTCCATCTTCAGGTCAGCCACATCCTGACCAACATGGTCGGCGCCGCGTCCGACGTGCAGGCGCGGCGCGCCGAGCTGATGCAGTCCGGCATGAAGCCACGCGAATTCGTCGACAAACCCGAATCGCCCGCCTAGCGGCTCATCTCACCGGCGATCTTGCGTCCGGCGGCATGGCGCGCGGCGACGTACCCGAACACCATCGAGCTGGCGATGCTCGCGCCGGCGCCGGGATAGGTCCGGCCCATCACCGTCGCGGTCGTGTTGCCGGTGGCGTACAAACCCTCGATCACCCGGTCCTGTTGGTCGAGAACCTGCGCGTGTTCGTTGGTGATGACGCCGCCGCACGTGCCGACGTCGGCCGGCAGCACCCTGGTTGCGTAGTAGGGGGCGGTGTCGAGCGGGCCGATGGCGGCGTTCGGCCGATAGCCGGGGTCGCCGAGGCAGTCGTTGTAGGCGGACTGGCCGCGGCCGAAGTCGGGATCCAGCCCCTTGGCCGAGAATTGGTTGAATCGCCGAATCGTGCGCGCCAGTTCGTCGGCGGGAAGATCGATCTGGCGGGCGAGGTCGGGGATGCTCGCCGCCCGGGTGACGGCACCGGATTCGATCAGCTCGGCCGGCAGCGGCTGGTTTCGCTTCAGGGTTTTCAGGGGGCTTGCGCTCGTGACGTATCTGCGTACGTATCCCTCGTCGAAGATCATCCAGCACGGCACCGCCTTGTTGGCGTACATCGCCTTGCCGACCTCGACGTAGGAGTTGGACTCGTTGCAGAACCGCCGCCCGGTCGAGTCGACGTAGATGGCACCGGGACGCTGGCGTCCCGAACCGAGCGAGGCGGCGACGGCGCCGCCGTTGGCGATGAAAACCGAAGGCAGCCACCAGGCCTCGTCCAGCAGGTCGGTCTTCGCGCCCAGTCGCATCGCCGCCTCGAGGACCTCGCCGGTGTCACCGGCGTTGGCGATCGACCACTTCCCCTCGTTGGGCTGGTTGCCGCTGTAGCGGCGGCGCATCTCCTCGTTGTGACCGAAACCGCCGGCGGCCAACAGGACTCCCTTGCGGGCCTCGACGGTCAGCGGCCGTCCGTCGCGGACGACGCGCACGCCGACCACCCGGCCGTCGTCGACGACCAGATCCGTCATCGCGGCTTGTGTCCACAGCGGGGGATCACCGTCGCTGAGATCGATCAGCGCCTTGAGCATCTGGGCGATCAGCGAGGCGCCGTTGGTGAGGAGCTGACGCCGCCGGGCCCGGGCGATCGCGGTGCGCAGGAATACCCGCGCCGCGACGGCGAAGGCGCGCGGTGCGCGGTTGAAATACTGGACCGACCGTAACTCGTTGGTCAGCACCACATATCCGTAGTTCTTGGCCAGCGGCGGCTGCACCTTGTCGCTCCAGTCGCCGAGCCGCGCGGCGTCGAACGGGATGCCCTCGACGGCGCGACCGGAGGCGTTGCCGCCCTTGTGGTTCGGGTAGTAGTCGCTCCAGCCCGCGCAGCGGATCAGCGCCACGCCCTTGCGGGTGAGGAAGTTGATCATTTCGAAGCCCGCGGTGAGGAACATTTCGCGTCGTTCGGGTGAGGAGGGCGCGCCGATGTCGCCGACCACGTCGGCCAGGTAGGCCAGGCCCTCCTCATGGGAGTCGGCGATGCCGTCGGCGCGCATCAACGGGTTGTTCGGCAGCCACACGATGCCGCCCGACAGCCCCGTCGAACCGCCGACCAGCGGCTGCTTTTCGATGATCAGCGGTTCGAGGCCGCAGTCCAGTGCGGCCAGCCCGGCGACCATGCCGCCCCCGCCGCTGCCCGCGATGACCAGGTCCACCGAGTGGTCCCACCGGCCGGTCATCGCGCCGCCGCGCCGAAGCCGAGGTCGACGATCGGTACGTCGATGGTGGTGTTGGTCTTTCCGATGGCGGGCAGCAGCGTGGTGTAGGGCAGCCCGGCCAGGAAGCCGTCGATGACGCGTTCGAAGTTCGAGATCAGCCCCTCGATCTGATCCGACAACCGCATGAAGTCAAACCCCCTGGAATGCAGGCCCTTCTGTTGTCGGGGCAGGTTGGAGAAATCCTGGGCCGGGATGGGCGGCCACCGCGGGTCGTCGGGTGCCATGGGTTCGGGAGGCGTGGGCTTGCCGGCCGAGGCGTCCGCGGGATACCGGGTCAGCGACCAGATCTCGAACAGCGTCTCCTCGGGACCCAGCGGGCGGATGCGGTACGAGGAGGCGCTGCTGTAGGTGGGCAGGATGAAGTGGTGCGGGAAGGCGAATCCGATCGCGTCGGTGATCCCGCGCCGAACCAGCTCGTTGAGGTCGGGCATGGTGCTGCCGCGGGCGCGATGCCAGTTGACGACGGCGTCGTTGAGCGCGTCGCGCCACCCCGCCATCGCCGCGGCCGGGTCGGCCGGCAACTCGATGTGCTGCAGTCCTTCGGCGATGCGAATGTCGTTCTCGTGCGTCATGCCACCCATGCCGGCGCCGAGCGTGCGCATGAAATACAGGCTGCTCGCGACGACGGGATGCACTGCCGCGCAGGGCTGTCCGGTCTGTGCCGACGGCAGCAGCTGCGGATGGGTCTGCGGGACGTGGTAGCCCTCCATGAACGCCGCGGTCGCGAGTTTCCAATTCACCGGCAGCCGGCACGATTGCCACCACTCCACCCGCAGCGACTCCACCCGCCACGCGTCGTAGATCGAGGCGAACGGTTCCATCCAGTCGCGCAGTGCCGGTGCGTCGTCGTCGAGGTTGATCCACGCGCAGCCACCCCAGAGCTCGCAGCGCACCGCGACGAGTTCCAGGTCGTCGGGACGCAGGTTCTCTTCGGCGAACGCTTCGGGGCGCAGCACGAAGGTGTTGCGCCCGTCGATGCCCCAACACCAGCCGTGGAAGGGGCAGACGAACGTGCGCCGGTTGCCGTTGCCTTCCACCAGCTTCACGCCGCGATGCCGGCAGGCGTTGTGGTAGGCGCGCACGGTGTCCTGGTCGACGCGCACCACGATGATCGAGTCATCGAGGATCTCGTACTCCACGTAGTCGCCGGGCTTCGGGATCTCCTCGAGCCGGCAGGCCATCTGCCACACCCGGGGCCAGAACAGCTGCGCCTCCAGCGCGTAGAACTCCGGATCGAAGTAGCGCTGCTTGGGGATTCGATCGGCGGCCTGGACCGCCCACGGCACCGGTAGCGGCGTCCAATTCACCGCCGACCCGCGGGGGGTGTGCGGGTCGGAAATCTCGTTGCCCATTCCTATAGCCATCTCGTCATCCCTTGTCACATCACAAGATCCGCGACACCCGCCCTTGCCAATAGCGGTCGCGGATGCGTCTCTTGTAGAGCTTGCCGTTGGGGTCGCGCGGCAGGGCGTCGAACTCGACGGTGCGGGGGCACTTGTACCCGGCCAGGCGGGTCCGGCAGTACTCGATGAGTTCTGCCTCCAGCTCCGGCCCGGGAAGGACACCGTCGGCCGGTTGCACGACGGCCTTGACCTCTTCGCCGAATTCGTCATTGGGGATCCCGAACACCGCCGCGTCCACCAGCTTCGGATGCATGACGAGCAAATTCTCGACCTCTTGCGGGTAGATGTTGACCCCGCCGGAGACGATCATGAACGTCGAGCGGTCGGTGAGGTACAGGTACCCGTCGGCGTCGACATAGCCCATGTCGCCGAGCGATCGCCAGCCGCGGTCGTTGGACACCGATGCGGTCTTGGCGGGGTCCTTGAAGTATTCGAAGTCCGGTCCACCCTCGAAATAGAGTTCACCGGATTGGCCGACGGGAAGCTCCCGCCCGTCCTCGCCGACCACGTGCACCGGGGCCATCGGAATGCCCACCGAACCGGGATGGTCGAGCCACTCCCGTGGCCCGATCGTCGTGCCCGCGAAACCCTCTGTGCCGCCGTAGTATTCGTGGATGATCGGGCCGAACCAGTCCATCATCCGGTGCTTCACATCGACCGGGCACGGTGCCGCCGCGTGGATGACGCACCGCAGGCTCGACACGTCGTAGCGCCGCCGGACGGCTTCGGGCAACTTGAGCATGCGCACGAACATGGTCGGGACGAACTGCGCGTGGGTCACCCGGTGGGTCTCGATCAGGCGCAACACCGCCTCGGCGTCGAATTTGGGCATGAGGACGGTCGCGGCGCCCACCCGGTTGGCCGCCATGGTGTAGTTGACGCCGGCCGCGTGATACAGCGGCGCGGGGGACAGGTACACGCTCGAGGAGTCCATTCCGTATTTGTGAATGAGCGCGAGCTCGAGCACCGACTGCGCCCAGGATCCGTTGCCGTCGGCGGGAAGCGGTCGCCGCACCGCCTTGGGCCGCCCGGTGGTCCCGGACGAATACAGCATCTCTGACCCGTCCGACACCGGTGGGGCCTCGCCGGCCGTCGCCAGCGCGTCGTCGTAGGACCGCCAGCCCGGCAGCGCGCCGCCGACCGAAAAGCGGGCGACCACCGCGGCGTGGGCGGCACCGATGTGCGCGGCCAGTTCGGGCATCGCGGCATCGACGAACACCGCCTTGGCGTCCGAATCGTCGATGACATAGCTGACCTCGTCGGGCAGGAAATGGGTGTTCACCGCGGTGTAGTAGAGGCCGGAAAGCTGAGCGCCCCAGGTGATCTCGAGAAACTCCGGCCGGTTGGGCAGCACCAGCGCCATGCCATCGCCGCGTCGCAACCCCGCCTCGTGCAACGCGGCGGCCACCCGCTTGCTGCGGGCATGCAGTTCGCCGAACGAGATCGTACCGCCGTCGCTGATCAGGGCCGGCGACGCTGCGGCGGCGATCGCGTGGTCGGCGATGTTCACCAGGGGCCTAAGTTGTTGCGGCGCCGTCGGTCTGGGCGGCGGCCGCGGCCTGGCGGCGGGCGTGCTCGGAGGGCAGCACCTTGTCCTTGAACACGGTCTGGATCAGCTGTTGCACGTCCTTGCTGATGGAGGCCAGCGCGACGAGGTCGTTGGAGCTCTGCCAGTGCACCCGCATGCCCATCAGTTCCCAGGCGCGTTTGAGGTTGGCCTTGGTGAGCATCAGGGTCGTCAACGGCGCCTGGGCGATGTGGCGGGCGATCGCGTCGACGCGGTCGTCGAGGTCCTCCCGCTTGACCACCTCGTTGACCAGGCCGACCTCCAGCGCCTTCCGGGCGTCGATCACCTCCGCGGTGAACAGGTAGTAGGCGGCGCGGCGCCAGTTCATGAACACCCAAGGCTCGATGGAACATTCACCCGACGGCATGCCGAAGCCCTGCAGCGGCGGGTAGGAGAAGTAGGCGTCCTCGGAGGCGATGACGATGTCGGTGGTCAGGCCCAGGTGCGTGCCGCCGCCCACGCAGTAGCCGTGCACCTGCGCGATGGTGGGCTTGGAGAACTCCCACAGGTTCAACGTCGGCTTGACGAACAGGTCCGACTGCGCCTTCCACGGGTGGCCGGTCACCATGGCGTTCTCGACGAACGACGGGTAGTCGACGGCGTTGTTGCCGATGGCGTGCCCGGAGCAGAAGCCCTTGCCGTTGGCTTTGAGCACCAGCACCTTGATGTCGTAGTCGCGGTCGGCGTCGGCCAGCGCGGCGTCGACCTCTTCGGCCAGCTTCTGGTCCTGGGCGTTGGCCTTCTCCGGCCAGTTCAACGTGACGCGGGCGATCGGGCCGTCCTTTTCGTAGATGATTCTCTCGCGGGTCTCGTTGAGATCCATCGGGCTCTACCTTTCCTCGTTAGGACGTGATGACGCCGATTTCGGCGCCGATGTCGTAGGTGGTCCCGACCTGACCCGTCCAGCGCACGGTGCCGGATGCCCCCGCTTCGATTTCCTGTTCCACCTTCTCGGTGGCGACCACATAGATCGGCGTGCCCTCCTCGACGTGTTCGCCGGCTTCGACCAGCAGGCCGGTGAGTTCGGCCTCGGACACCGCCACCGATACCCGGGGGATGCGAATGATGAAGTCAGCCATGCACCTTCGCCTTCTGACAGGTGCGCTGCGCCGCTGCGACGATGCGCGCCGGCGACGGATACACCTGTGCCTCGAGCGCGGCGGCGGCCGGGTTGGGCACGAATCGCGCGGCGACCCGCTCGATGGGTGCGGCGAGTTCGCCGAACAACTCGGTCGACAGGATCGCGGCGATTTCGGCTCCGGGACCGGCGAATTGGACGGCGTCGTGCACGATGACGGCCCGGCGGGTGCGCCGGACGGATTCGACGATGGTCCCGACGTCAAGCGGCACCAGGGTGCGCAGATCGACGACTTCGGCATCGACACCCCGCTCGGCCAGGGTGGCTGCCGCGGCAAGCGCGTCGTGCACGCAGCGTCCGTAGCCGATCAGGCTCACGTCGGTGCCGGGCCGCTTGATATCGGCCTGGCCCAGCGGGATCGAGAAGCCGGGATCGACGGGCACGAACCCCTTCTTGCTCTGCAGCCGGATTGTTTCGACGAACAGGCAGGGGTCGGGGTCGAAGATCGCCGTCGTCAACAGGCCTTTGCCGTCGCGCGGGGTGGACGGCACGATCACCTTCATCCCGGGGACGTGCATGAACCAGGCCTCCAGGCTCTGCGAATGCGTCGCACCGGTGGCCAGTCCGGCGTATACCTGGGTGCGCACGGTGATGGGCGCCGACGTGCGCCCGGCGGTCATGAACCGCAGTTTGGCGGCGTTGTTGATCAATTGGTCGGCGGCGATACCGATGAAGTCCATGATCATGATCTCGGCGACCGGCAGCAGCCCGTCGATGGCCGCGCCGATGGCCGCGCCCAGGATGGCGGCCTCCGAGATCGGTGTGTCCAGCACGCGTTCGTGACCGTATTTGGTCGACAACCCCGCGGTGGGACCGGACGCACCGGGATCGGCGATGTCCTCGCCGAGCAGGAACACCCGCTCGTCGGCCTCGAGCGCCTGATCCAGCGCGAGGTTGAGGGCCTCGCGCATCGTCATCTCCTGATCGGCCATGTCCTACACCGGAAACCCGATGGCCGCCGCATAGACGTCGCGGTCGAGCTCGTCGATCGATGCCGCGTCCGCGGCCAGGACGGTGCGCAGCGCGGCTTCCACCGCCGCCACCGCCTCGCTGTCGATGCGGTCCAGCTCGTCGTCGCGGCAGGCGCCCGTCTCGGCGAGGTGGCAGCGGAACCGGGGCACCGGATCGGCGGCCATGGCCGCTTCGAGTTGCTCGGCGGGGATGTAGGGCATGCGGTCGCCGAAATAGTGGCCGCGGAAGCGGAACGTCACACATTCGATGAGGGTCGGCCCGCCGCCGCTGCGCGCCCGCTGCAGCGCGTCCTCGAGCGCGGCCTGCACCGCCAGCGGGTCGTTGCCGTCGACGCGCGCCCCCGGCATCCCGTATCCGGCGGCCCGATCGGCCACCCGCTCGAGCTTCATGGTGTCGCCGGTCGGGGTCATCTCGGCGTACTGGTTGTTCTGGCACACGAAGACCATGGGCAGGTCCCACAGCGCGGCCATGTTGGCGGCTTCGTGGAAGGAGCCGGTGTTGGTGGCGCCGTCGCCGAAGCTGACCACCGTGACACGGTCTAGTCCCTTGCGTTTGGCGGCCATCGCCAGTCCCACGGCCACCGGCGGCCCGGCGCCGACGATGCCGGTCGAAAGCATCACGCCCACCTCGGGTTTGGCGATGTGCATGGTGCCGCCCTTACCCCGGCTGGCGCCGACGGTGCGGCCCATCATCTCGCCGTAGATCTCCTCGAGCGGCACTCCCTTGCCGATGAGATCGTGCAACCCACGGTAGGTGGTCACCAGCTGATCGTCGGGCCGCAGCGCGACACCCATCGCGGCGGCGATCGCCTCCTGCCCACGGGAGGGCCAGTACACGCACATGAATTCGCCGGTGCCGATCCCCTTGGACAGCCGGTCGTCGGCCGCCTTCATCAGCACCATGAGTTCGTAGAGGCGTCGCTGGATCTCGGAGTTGTCGGTCATCGCCGAACCCCGTTGCGGTGCACGATGATCGGTGCCACCGCCGTCACGCGCCCGACCATGGCTTGACCTTGAGGAAGCCGCCGCCGTCCACGCGCAGTTGCTGTCCGGTGACATAGCGGGCGGCGTCGGACGCGAGGAACAGCACCGCCTCGCTGATGTCCTCGGGTTCGACGTAGGGGATGGGCATCGCCTGCACGAACGGGAAGATCGGTTCGGCGTCCTCGCGGGTCGGCTCCGTCAGGTCGGGGCGGAAGGCGCGGTACATCGGCGGGCTGTGCAACATGTCGGTGTTGACGTTGGTCGGGTGCACCGCGTTCATCCGGATGGAAAACGGCGCCAGCGCCAGGGCGAAGTCGTTGACATAGTGCGCGGCAGCCAGTTTCGCGAAGGCGTAGCCCGCTCCGCCTGGACCGCCGTCGATGCCGGTGGTGTTCAGGGACGACATGAAGGCCGCGTTGGAACCGATGACGACGATCGACGCGCCCGCCTGCAGGTGTTTGAGGCTGGCGTGCACCAGGTTGAGCACGCCGACCAGGTCCACGTCCACCGCGTCGGCGAACGCCTTCGGGGGCAGCCCCGCGGTCAGGGGGCAGATGCCGGCGTTGGCCACCACGACGTCGAGGTGCCCGAGTTCGGCGACGCCCGCGTCGATGGCCGCCGACAGCGCGACACGGTCGCGGACGTCGGCGACCGCGGTGTACGCGCGCTGCCCCTCCTTTTCCACCAGCCGCGCCGTCTCATCCAGGTCCTCGGGGCGCGCCAGGGGATACTCGTTGGTGTCGATGTCGGCGCAGATGTCCACGGCGATGACGTCCGCACCTTCGGCGGCCAGCATCCGCGCGTGTGAACGGCCCTGCCCGCGCGCGGCCCCGCTGATCACGGCCACCTTGCCCGTCACCCTGCCCATCGCCCGTCCTTCGTCCGTGTCTACACCACGACCCGCGTTGGCGCCCAACGCCGTTCGTCGACATCACTGAAGCTGAAGCGGGAACCTTGCGACCGCTCACCCGCCCGCGCCGCGGGGCGGCGCGCGGTCACCGCGGCGGGCGTCGCAACGAGACCTTCGGTCGGCTGCATCGCATCTCTTCCCCGAAAAACCGCGCTGACCTGCAGATGGGCTATCACTACGACCAAGACTAGCTAGAATATCTAAAATAGCAAGGAATGGCCGCGACGAGGGGGTTGGCGATGTCTGACGTGCACGGCGGCGTCCTGCGCGGGGTGCGGGTCGTCGAGCTGGCGTCCTGGACCTATGTGCCCTCGGCCGGGGCCGCGCTGGCGGACTGGGGTGCCGACGTCATCAAGGTCGAAGGCGTCGCCTCCGGTGACCCCGGACGGGCGCTGGTGGTCGGCGGGTTCACCCGGCAAGCGGCCCGTCCGGATGCCGACTTCATTCTCGAACTGGGCAACCGCGGCAAGCGCAGCATCGCCATCGACGTCAAATCGGAAACGGGTCGCGAGTTGTTCGGCCGGCTATTGGCCAGTGCCGATGTGTTCTTGACCAATTGGTTGCCCGGCGCGCTCGAACGGGCCCGGCTGACCGTCGAGGACGTCCGCTCGTTCAACCCGAACATCATCATCGCGCGGGGCACCGGCCTGGGCGTCCGCGGCCCCGATCGCGACCGCGGCGGCTTCGACGCCGCAACCTATCTGGCGCGCGGCGGGGTCGCCTACACGCTGACACCGTTCGGCAGCGAGACGCCGGCGGTCCAGGGGCCCGGTTTCGGTGACCTGCAGGGCGGGGCGACGCTGGCCGGCGGCGTCTGCGCCGCGCTGTTCCACCGGGAACGTACGGGCGAACCGACGATCGTCGACTCTTCGCTGCTGGCGCAGGCGATGTGGTCGATAGCGCCATCCATCTGCGCGGCCGACTTCTTCGACATCGACGGGATCCCCGGTGCGCCGCCCGGCCTGGCCATCAACCCGTTGGTCAACCGGTACAAGACGAAAGACGGCAGGTGGATCCAGCTGGTGTTCTTGCAGCCGGACAAATTCTGGGCGGGCTTCTGCCGGCGCATCGGGCTGGCGGAACTGGCCGACGATGACCGATTCGTGCCGTCGGCCAACCTGATCGCCAATGCGGCCGCCGCGACCGAGCTGCTGGCGAATACGTTTGCCGGCCATGACCTCGCGCACTGGCAGGCGGTGCTCGCGGACGAACCCGGCGTGTGGGGTGCGCTGGCGACTCCGCGGGAAACCCTCAACGACCCGCAGGTCGAACCCAACGGCTATGTGGTGACGAACGTCGACGACCACGGGGAGAAGTACCGAATCGTCGCGGCCCCAGTGCAATTCAACGAGACACCACCGTCTCCGGCGCGCGCCCCCGAACACGGACAGCACACCGAGGAGATTCTGCTGGAGCTCGACATCGGCTGGGACGACATCGCCAAGGCGAAGGAGTCCAAGGCGATTCTGTAGGTGGCCCGGTCGGTCGCTAATTATGCTGTTTCACAGCCGGTTTCGATACCACGGGTCGCGAATTTCGCGATGAGCAACCGATCCCGAAACGGTCACAGCCGGGTATCAATGTCAGTGGTGGACTGGCACAACGCGACGGATCCGCAAATCATTGCACAGGGCGCCTTTTGGGGATTTGCGGCCGCGACGACGCGCACGGATTCCTGCCGCTATGCGAGTAGCGGTTTCACCAGGGCGCAGCAGGAGGTATCAACAGCATGACGACGAACTGGGTTCCCGCCCAAACTTCGTGCGGCCCGAACTCCGGCCGCATTCTCGACACCGCGCGGGGCATCCTCATCGGTCTTCGCCGGTGTCCGTCCGACGCCGCACTGGACGAGTTGCACAGCGCGGCAATCCGGCACAAGGTACCGGTATTCGCGATGGCGTGGGCATTGGTCCACCTGGCGGGAGACGGCGAGAAGACCCCGAGCTTCGTCGACGCCCAGTCCGCGGCCCGCCGCGAATGGGGCGCGCTGTTCAAATCCCGCGCGCTTACCTGCTGAGCGCGCACCAAGACGTTGGGGCGGCCGAGCTTTCGAGGGGTAACCCGGCCGCCTCCAACCACAAAAACATCGGCCCGAAAGCGCGTTCGGATGGTGGCGCCCTCGGGCTGCGGCTGCAGTAGCCGACGCGGACGAGGGGGTTGCGGCGCCCACGGATGAGCCGTGCCGCGATGCGGTCCGACCCCGATCCGGACTACGTGATCACCCTGCTCCGCTGAGCCGGCGTCGAGTGCGAGAATTCTCGTCGTGTCCGCAATCGAGCGTGGGCGGCCGACGGGTCCCGGGCCCAGGCTGCACCGTCCGCGCGGTCCGCTGGCCGACCACATCGAATTCTTCGGGCATTGGCTGCACCGCGGCAGCAGCTACCGGAGCCGGGCGCTGCCACGCGGCGCCGTGACGGTCGTCTTCGACGTCGGCCCCCGGCAGCGGCTGGACTTCTATGCCGCGGACGGCACGACCGAAGAGCGTGTTCCGCCCGCGTTCCTCACCGGACCGCAGAACGTGTCCTATGTGTCGGACATCGCGGCCGACGAGCCCGTCATGGCCATCCATTTCCGGCCCGGTGGCGCTTTCCCGTTTCTGGGCATGTCGCTGGGTGACTTGGCCGGCGCGCCCGTCGGCGCCGACGAGATCTGGGGTGGTGCGGGACGCGAATTGCACGAGCGCCTGATCGAGGCGCCGTCGATCCCGGCCAGGTTCGCCCTGCTCGAGCGATTCATGCTCTCGCGGATGGGCTCGTCGAGACAGCCGAGCCTGGGCGCCGCGTTGGCGGCCATCGAGGCCGATCCCTCGGTGCGGTTGGCCGAACTCCGCCGCCTGACGGGATTGTCGAGCAAGCGGCTCGTCGCGCTGTTTCGCGCCGAGGTGGGTTTGGCGCCAAAGGAGTTCGCCCGCGCTCGCCGATTCCAGGCGGCGCTGAGGCGACTGGGCGAGGACGCCGGCGGCGGCGCCCGCATCGCGGCCGACCTGGGCTACTTCGACCAATCCCATCTGGTGCGGGAGTTTCGCGCGTTCAGTGGAATGACGCCGACGTCCTACCGGCGGCGGCGAATCCTGTTGCCGAGCCACGTTCCGTTCGAGCGGCGCAAAAATCCAAGACCGCCCGGTTCGGGGCGCAGATGATGACCACATGGAGGAAACCAGACAAGCCGTAGCGGACACCGGATTTCTGGTCGCTGCGATGCGCGCCGAGGAATCCAAGCGCCCGGACCGGCTCTTCACCGACCCGTTCGCCGACCGCCTGGCCGGCGCGGAAGGTCGCGCGTTGCTCGCCCGGGCCGCCGCGAAGACGGGCGCGTCCTCGCCGCAGATCGCCATCCGCACGCGGTTCTGGGACGAGGCATTGCAGAGGGCGGAGTCGGACGGCATTGCGCAGGTGGTGATCCTCGGGGCGGGCATGGATGCGCGTGCTTACCGGCTGCCGTGGCGCCCCGCCACCACCGTCTACGAAGTCGACCAGCCGCAGGTGATCAGAATCAAGGATCAACGGCTCGCCGGTGAGCGTCCCCGCTGCCGTCGCGTCCCGGTGGGCGTCGACCTGGCTGACGACTGGCCGAAAGCCCTGATCTGTGAAGGGTTTTCCTCGGACACCCCGGCCGCGTGGCTGGTCGAAGGCCTGCTACAGTACCTCGACGCTGCCGATGTCGACGTCTTGTTCGCCCGAATAGATGCGTTGTCCGCGCCGGGTTCGCGTGTCTGCTACGACCTGGTCGGCACGGCGCTGCTGGAGGCGGACTTCATGCAGCCCACCCTCGAGTACATGCGGCGCAGCGGCGCGCCGTGGACGTTCGGCACCGACGCGCCGGCCACCCTGATCGAGCGGCACGGCTGGATGGCGGAGGTCACCGACGTCGCCGAGCCCGGCGCGAGGTGGAATCGCTGGGATCATCCGGCCGTCCCGCTGAAGGTGCCCGGCGTACCGCGCGGCTACTTCGTCGAGGCGACGAAGTCCTAGCGCGACAGCGGCGGGCTATTTGGGCGGCGGCAGCTCACGCGGACCGTCGGGCGGGCCCAATTCCGGCGGACCGTCTCGCTTTGTCAGCGCCCGCCGCCGGTCGCGATCCGCGGGCGGGACCGACAGGCGCTCGACGTCAGGGGCGGCCCGTCCCGGCAGGGACGCGCCCGACCCGCGCCCGGACACCCGGCGCTGCGCCCGCTCGGCGGGGTGGTGTCGCGATGAGGTGACGAATTCCGCCCGGCCCGAGGGTGTTTCGGTGTCGGCGGGGTGATCGGACAGCCGGGTGTCGGAGGCCTCAGAGCTGATCGCCACCTTGCGGGTGCGCTTGAGGGTGAACGTGATCTCTTCGGTTTCCTCGAGGACGCCTTCGAACACCTGGCGCGCGGTGCGTAGCGGCTGGGTGGTGGTGTCGATCACCTTGGCCACGAACGGCGGCACCAGCGGGCGGATCCAGCGGGCGGCGGCCTTGGTGGCGTCCGGAATCGACGGGATCAACGGCGCATGGCGTTCTTGGTGTTGCTCGACCGCGCCGCCCCACGGCTCCGGCGCGGGCAGATGCTCCGGAAGGTCGGTCTCGGGACCGGCCAAGCCGGCGGCGGGCTCCGGCGTGGGCAGTCGGGTGATGGCCCTGCTGGCCGCCTCGGCTTCGGCGGCGATCGGCAGGTACACGTCGTCGTCGCCCGGCTCGAACTCGCGCTGCGACGGCGCGTGCACCGGAGCATCCAGGGCTTCGGAAACCCGCCGGCGTTGCTGCTCACGGTCGATCTGGGTCTGCGCCTCGACGGCAAGCCGGGCCTGTGTCAATTGGTGCTCGGCCCACAGGATTTCGGCCTCCCGCCGCACCTCGGCCCGTTTGATCGCGATGGCGGTGTCCGCGTCGAGTTCGGCGCGTTCGCGCTCGGCCCGCGAGGTGGTGCGGCGATCGTGCGTGGTCTCGCCACGCCAGCACCCCAGGATCAGCGGCGCCAGGTAGAGCAACACGCAGGCCCCGATCGTCAACAGCCGCAGGCTCATCGCCCCGGCGTCGGCCGCGGTGAGGTCGTTCATCGCCACCCAGCGCGCGCCCAGGCCGCGGTCGGCGTCCGCCGCGACACCGTCCCGCGCGTCACGTAGCGCCAGCTCCTGTCGCGAGATCGTGGCGTCCAGCCCTGGTGCGCGGCCGTCGCGCGCGGCGAGGGCGGTGTCCAATTCGTGCTGGGCATCGCCGAGAAGCTCGTTGGCCGTGCGTGTTTCGGGCCCGGCACCGGGATCGCCGGTGATCCGGGTCTGCGGGCAGCCGGGGGTGGGGTGGTATTCGCAGCGGGCGACGACCAAGGCCTTGTCCTGACGGTCGCGGGCCGCCGCGACGGTGTTGTCGAGTGCCGTGCGGGCGTCCCTGGTCTGCTGCAGGGCCGCCGCTGCCCGCGCCACGGCCGGGGCCGATTCGGCGTGGCGCAACGCCCGTTCGTCGAGCCGGTGGGCGATCGAGCTGGACAGCAGAACGAGCGCCGCGAGTTCACCGACCACGACGCCGACCGCCGCCGCCACCGCGACGCGTCCAATGACACCAGCGCGACTCCGGCCGGGCCCCGGAATGGTGGCGCGGCCGATGGCGCCGACCAGCACACCGAAGACCAAGGTGGCGGGCACCACCGCCGGCAGCGGCCAGGGGGTCGAGCCGGTGACCGCGAGCGTCGCGACCAGCCAGGCCAGCATCGCACCGGACAGCGTGACGGCGCCGGCGACCGCGTGAGCGGACCGTTCGTGACGCTCGCCCAGCTCGCGCCGGTGCCCGCCGCCGAGCCAGATGAGCATCCCCGCCGCCCGGGCCAGGCCCGATGGCTGCTCGATCACTTCCTGGTGCATAAGACTGAAAACACCTCCACCATCAAGCCTCGCAGGCCACCGCCCGACACTTCGAATCGAAGCGCCCCGCCTGTGGCGCGCTTCACAGATCCGCGAACCGACGCGGATCGCCGGCCGCGCATCGCTCGCACCCGCCGGTCCAACGAGGGGGCACCTGACGCGGAATTCCTGCGACGCGAGCAGATCAGCGACCGTTCTGGCAGGTGACATGAGACGGTATAAGCCTATGACGAATCACGATTATGTCACCTACGAGGAGTTCGGCCGCAGGTTCTTCGAGGTCGCCGTCACTCCCGAGCGTGTCGCCGCGGCGTTCGCCGACATCGCCGGCAGCGAGTTCGCCATGGAGCCGATCGCGCAGGGGCCGGGCGGGATCGCCAAGGTCAGCGCCAACGTCAAGATTCAGGAGCCCCGGGTCACGCGCCGGCTGGGCGACACCATCACCTTCGTCATCCACATCCCGCTGTCCATCGATCTGCTGATCGATTTATGGCTCGACAAGCCGCGTTTCGTGGTTTCCGGAGACATTCAGTTGCGGGCCACGGCGCGCGCGGCAGAACCGCTGCTGCTGATCGTCGACGTGGCCAAACCGCGGCCGTCCGACATCACCGTCAATGTCTCGTCGAACTCGATCCGCGGCGAGGTGCTGCGCATCCTGGCGGGCGTGGACGGTGAGATTCGGCGTTTCATCGCCCAGTACGTCGCCGCCGAGATCGACGCGCCCCAGTCGCAGGCGCCGCAAATCATCGACGTGGCCCAGCAGCTGGAGCAGGCCTGGCCCTGACCGGCCGAGCCCACGAATACGCCCGAGGCCGTCGGGGTACCCAGTCAGGGTTGTGCGTCAGTCGCCGGTGGGCGACGGCGCTGCCGATCGCCAGGGGAGGAAGACGTTGGCTCGCGTAGATGTGTCGGTGTCGTCGCAGGTGGAACCGGAAGCGGCGTGGAAGCTGGCGTCCGACCTGGACCGATTCGACGAGTGGATGACGATTTTCGCCGGGTGGCGCGGGCCGGTGCCCGACACCATCGAGAAGGGCACCTGCGTCTCGTCGTGTGTCAAGGTCAAGGGTTTCCGCAACGTGATCCACTGGGAGGTCACCCGCTACGACGAGCCGAAAGCGATTGAGCTGCAGGGCCGCGGCCGCGGCGGTATCCGCCTCACGGTGGCGATGACCGTCACCGACAATCATCCCGGATCGACGTTCCACCTCACCGCCGACCTCGGTGGCGGTCTGCTCAGCGGGCCGGTCGGGGGACTGGTCGCCCGGGTGCTGCGGTCCGACGTGCAGAAATCCGTCAACAACCTGGCTACCCTGCAATAACCGGCCCCGCGGGGTCCGCCGCTAGCGCGCCGGGTGGCTGATCATCCAATGGCGCTCGGCGTCGCGAATTCGCCTGCGGTCCATGGCAAGCCACGACAAACCGGCGCCGAAGGCGAGCATCGCGACGATCGCGGTGGCAACCCCGGCGCCGGCCTGCCCCAGAGCGAAGTTGGCCACACATGCGACGAACGCCAACGCGGCCGCCGCGACAACCAGCAGCCCGGGCGTTTGCCGCGACCCACCCGTGTGCGGGTCAGCGGTCCGACCATGGTCGACAGGGTGCTGCCTCATGGCGTCTCCTCTGCTGTCACTTGGAGTTTCGGCCCGATCTCTTGGAGCTACCCAGCTGGCTATCGGGACAAACGACTTGGCGGAGGTGACGCGCGATACGCCTAGAGCGTCTGGTGGCGGCCGAAGTACTTGTGGTCTTCGCTGTAGCCGCCATAACCGCTACCGATGTCGTGGTAGTCGGCGACGAACTCGATGCCCTTGATCCACTTCACCAGCTTGAAGCCGTGCTGCAATTCGTTGCGCAGCCGCAGCGGCCTACCGTGCATGTAGGGCAGCTGCTGGTCGTTCATGTTGTAGGCCAGCATCGTCATGTGGTGGTCCATCTGGCCGATGTGATGGGCGTTGTAATAGATGCCGCCCGTGGCGCCCAGACCCATCGAATAAAAGACCGCCCACTTCGCTTCCGGGAGCGGTTTGACGATGTCCATGATCGTCTTCATCTGCACGCCACCCCATTTGGCGACGCCCGACCACGCCTGAATGCAGAAGTGCTGGCTGATCTGCTCGTGATAGGGCAGCGCCATCAAGTCCTCGAGGGAGAACTCCATCGGGTGCTCGACCAGTCCGTAGACCTTGAGACGCCAGTCCTTGAAGTCGTCTCGCTCCAGTTCCTTGTACTCGACGGTCTCGGGCAGGCGCCCGTTACGCCAGTGGTGCGGCGAGATGTCCTTCTCGGTGAAGGCACCGGGCTTGGGGTCCAACTGCTCGAGCATCCGCTGGAAGGGACCCACCAGCGCGTAGCCGACCCGCTGCACCACGCGCGGGTGGCGAATGGTGAAGGGAGTGGCCCAAACCCACGCGATCGCGGTCAGCACCATGGCCGCGGCGAAGATGCCGAAGCCGACCCAGCTGTTGTCGTCGCGCGAAGCGAACATGTGGTTGAGGTTTCGCAGTGCCTCGGTGGTCAGAACCATGGTGACGTGCACCAGGATGAAGAACAGGAAATAGACCAGCACCACGAAATGCAGGGACCGCGCGTGCTGAATGCTCAGCCGCTTGCTGAGCCAGTGGACCCGCTGGGACAGCGCGGGCGACATTCCCAGACCGGTGATCAGCGCGGCCGGGGCGGCGATGAACACGGTGGTGAAGTACGACAGCAGCTGCAGGCCGTTGTAGGCGACCCAGCCGTTATCGGTGGGCCAGTCCAGCGACAGGTACTGAATGGCCACCGACGCCGCGTTGGGGAAGACGTCCCAGCTGGTCGGCACGATGTGGCGCCACTGTCCGGTGGCGAACAGCAGCACGTAGAAGACGGCCCCGTTGACCAGCCACAGGACGTCGACGCCCAGATGCCACCAGCGGGCCAGGCCGATGGAGTGCCGGAACCCGGGCAGCCCCAATTGCGGTGGCAACGCGACGGTGTCGGCGTTGGCGGTCCACAGCTCGTCGTCCGGAACGGGCGGACCCACCCGCAGCCACTCGTCCTTGCCAGGGGTGGCGTTGCGGCTGAAGTAGAGCCGGGGATGATCGCAGAGGATCTGGATCCCCGTCCTGATGATGAACATCATCATGAAGAGGTTGAAGAAGTGCGTCCAGCCGATCCAGGCGGGCAGTCCCGGGGGGATGCCGGCGCTGTCCGAGCCGGGGTAGCGGTGGATGAACGACTGCACCGCCGGCATGTTGTGCAAGCCTTTGCCGACCGCGATCCCGGCGATCAGCACGGCAAAGCCGATGGGGATCAACCAGAGCAGGTTGAACCATCGGTCGCGGCCGACGCGCAGTTTGGGGGCGGTGGCCCGCCTGGTGAGATCGAAGCCGCCACCGTAATGCTCCACATCGATGACGTCTTCGGCGGTGTGTATCTCGTTGCGGTAGTCCGGGATGGACGTCAGCGGCGTGCCCACTGCCAGGGTCGATACCGAGCCGCCCTGCGCTGCCCGCCCTCCACCGGTCCCCGCGGAATCAACGGTGTTGGTCACGCGGCCGAAATTACACGAACGCACCTGGATTAATTGGAGTCAATCGGGAACGAAGGCTCTGGTCGCGGCCCGGATCAGGGCGGCGGAACTCCGATGCACGCGTCGAGCGCGCAAAATTCGGCCGGGCCTCGACGGCGTTAGCCGCACCTACCCACGAAACTGCCGATTTTGAGCCGCAGATACGAACCGATGAGTTTTGCTGTGAGTGTGCGCATAATGTGCTGCCAACACGCTAAGCGGGGTCGCGCGGCAGCAGCCGGCGCACCGGGCGGGTCTCGATGGCGTTGACCGTCAACACCCGGCGGGCGATCCGCCAACCCGCCTGCGTCAACGCGTATTCGTCGTCGTAGCGCAGGTGCCATGCCACGTCCACCAGCTCGTCGTCGCGCTGGTTCCAGTGGTGCGCGACGCACGCGATGCGCCCGCGGGCGGTGCCGGGTCGCCCGGCCGCGTCGTATACCTCACCGACGATCGCGTGCTGGGTGCGCACGACCGCGGCGACGGCCGCGACCGCCGTGCCGATGGCATCCCGGCCGCGATGCGTTTTGTTCGGCCGCAGATCGGCGGGTGGTGCCGGCACCAGCAGCTCGGCGTCGACAGTGAAAAGCTCTGCCACGGCGGCGAATTCGCGGTCGTCGACGTGCGCCGCGTACCGGTGCACCAGATCGCTCAGGGCAGCCCGGTGATCGGCGGAAAGCGTCATGAGCTCAATGACAACCGTTGCGCGCAGGCCGACAACAGATCCTTGGCCTGCTCGATGTCGGTGGTCGGCGGCATGGCCAGCACCAGCCGGTCGGCCCCCTGGTCGGCGAGGGCGGCCGCGCGCTCGGCATCGACCTTGGTGACCGAATGGCCCAGCGACACTTCGAGTGCCGCCGGGTCGCGCCTCGCCGACGACGCCTCGTCGCGCATCAGCGCAAGCAACGACGCGAGTTGCGGACCGGTCACCCCGAGCGGCTGGAAGCCGTCGCCGAGGCGTCCGGCGCGGCGCGCGGCCGCTCGGCTGTGCCCACCGATGTGAATTGGGAGACGTTCGCCCGCAACGGGTTTCGGGTAGCTCATGACGTTCTCGAAGCTGAAGAACTCGCCCGCGAAAGATACCCCCTCGGGCCGCTGCGCCCACAACGCGCGCAGGACGGCCAGCTGCTCGTCGGCCCGCCGGCCCCGGCTGTCGAACTCCACGCCGCAGGCGGCCAGCTCTTCGGAGAGCCAGCCCACCCCGACGCACAGGTGCAGCCGGCCGCCCGACAGGGCGTCGACGGTGGCGGCCCGCTTGGCCAGCACCACCGGGTGGTGATTGGGCAGCACCAACACGCCGGTGGCCAGCCCCAGGCTGCTGGTGTGGCCGGCCAGAAAGGCAAGCAGGTCAAGGGGATCCGGGATGGGGCAGTCTGCCGCCAGGCCGACGCGTCCCGAACTGTCGTAGGGATAGACGCTGTCGTAGCGGGTGAGCAGGACGGTGTGCTCGACAACGACGATCGATTCGAACCCGCAGGCCTCCAGATGGCGCGCGAAGGCCACCATCCAGTCGGGGTCCGCAGTGACACCGTCGGCGACCGGGGCCACCACCGAGACCTTCATGGTTTTCGAAGCTAACGAAGGCATCCCGCCGGTCGATTAGCGGGTCGCGCTTTCGGCCACGGCGGGCGCTATCGCGGCGCGCACGGCTTCGGCGAGCGTGGCGGCCCGGCGGTCGGTGAACACGTCCTCGAGCATCACCGCGCGCCCGTCGGGCCCCGTCAGCGGCACCCTCCAGTTGGGGTATTCGTCGGTGGTGCCGGGCTGATTCTGGGTCCGGCGGTCACCGACGGCGTCCGTCAGCGCCACGCCCAGCAGCCGCGACGGCGTCCTGCCCAGATAGCGGTACAGCGCCACGACGACGCGCTCGGGGTCGTCGTCGCCGTCCTCGAGCAACCCGACCCGGCGCAGCTCGGCCAGCCACGCCGCCAGCTCCGTCCGGTCGGCCTCCTGCTCCTCGTCGACGGGGCGGGTCAGCAGCCCCAACGAATCACGCAGCCGCACATGGTCGCCCGCCAGATAGCCGGCGGTCGGTGGCAGATCGTGCGTGGTGACCGAGGACAGGCAGTACTCGCGCCAGCGCTCCGCCGGCAGCGGGCCACCGGTCCCGTCGCGGTCCAATTCGAACCAGAGGATCGAGGTGCCCAGCAAGCCCCGCAACAAGAGGTAGTCGCGCACCCACGGCTCGACCGTGCCGAGATCCTCACCGACGACGACCGCGCCCGCGCGGTGCGCCTCCAGGGCGACGATGCCGATCATCGCTTCGTGGTCGTACCGCACGTAGGTGCCTTCGGTGGGCGAGGCGCCCCGCGGGATCCACCAGAGCCGGAACAACCCGATGATGTGGTCTATGCGCACCCCGCCGGCGTGCCGCAGCACCGCACGGATCAGCGCGCGAAAGGGCCGATACTCGTGCTCATCCAACCGATCCGGTCGCCACGGCGGCTGCGACCAGTCCTGGCCGAGCTGGTTGAACTCGTCCGGCGGCGCACCCGCGGTCACGCCCAGCGCCAACACATCCTGCAGCGCCCAGGCGTCGGCACCATTGGGGTGCACCCCGACGGCCAGGTCGTGCATGATGCCCAACGACATGCCGGCCCGGATCGCCTGTGACTGCGCCGCGGCCAGCTGCTCGTCGAGCTGCCACTGCAACCACCGATGGAAATCGATTGTGTCGGAATGCTTTTGGACGAAGGCCGCCACCCCTGACGCGTCCGGGTGCTGCAACGCCTCGGGCCAGGAATGCCAGTCGTCGCCGTGCTTCTCGGCCAGCGCGCACCAGGTGGCGAAGTCGTCCAGCGCGCGGCCCTCCCGGTCGCGGTATGCCGCATAGGACAACTCGCGACCCGCCGACCGCGGTTCTTGGTGCAGTAGCCGCAGCGCCGCCCGTTTGGCCGCCCACGAGGCGTCGCGGTCGATGGCGTCGACGTCGCCGGCGCGCTGCTGGACCTCGGAGCGCAGCCGCCGGACCCGGCTGCGCTTGGTCAGGCCGGCGAACTCGGGAATCGCCTCGACATGAAGATAAATCGGATTGACGAAGCGTCGCGATGTCGGCAAATATGGCGACGCCTCCATCGGCTTGGTCGGGGCCGCGGCGTGCAGCGGATTGACCAGCAGGTAGTCGGCGCCGTGCCGGGAGGCCGACCACACCGCGAGGTCGGTCAGATCGGTCAGGTCGCCGACGCCCCACGACTGCCGCGACCGCACGCTGTACAGCTGCGCGGCCAGGCCCCACGCGCGCCGGGCGCCGAGCCGCTCGGGCAACCCCAGCCAATCCGGCGTCACGATCAGCGCGGTGCTCCTCTCGGCGTCACCGGAACGCAGATGCACCCGGTGATAGCCCAGCGGCAGGTCGGCGGGCAGCAGGAAGCTGGCCTCACCCACCCAGCGACCGTCCAGGTCGAACGGCGGGGTGAAGTTGTCGACCTGTGCCACACCGCCGCGCACGGTGCCGTCTTCGAGCTGCAACCACACCTCGGCGGGATCCCCATGGGTGACATGCACCCAGAACCGGATCTGCTCGCCGGTACGCCCCACGATGGTCGGCGGCAGTTGGCGCGCCCAGTGCGACCGCAGCTTCGCGGTCAGCGCGACGTTGCGCTCCTGCTCGTCGTCGGCCGCCACGCCGAGGGCACCCAGCACCGCCTTCAACGTCGCCTCGGCCACCCGCACCCGTCGGCCCGACCAGTCCTCGTACTCGGTCGCGACGCCATATCTGCGGGCGAGTTCGATCAGCGACGGAGCGAGTTCAGTCATGACGTCATCTTGCTGCCCGGATTCGGCGGACGGCGACTCGGACCCGGGGCGAGTTGGCGCATTCTTTGCTGGGCGGTCGCCCGCCATTCATTTGAGGCCACTGCCGGCAATGGCTTCGCGCGCTCGACAGGACGAGCGGGCCCGCGGCGATTACGATGCCTTGAGGAGATCACCCGGCTCCGCTCGGCTCATCCATGGGGGAACGAAACTGCCAGTTCAGTGGCGCGCGTCGGGACCGCCTCTCCTGGCGGCCCGCAGCGGTGGACGGGGCCGATTCGGGTGCATAAACAGATGTAGAAATGAATGCGCTCCGGCGCCGCGTGGCGAGGTCCGCGCAGGTGCCTTAACGTTGTCATGTAATTCGCGCTGGATCGGTCAAAGGACGATATCCAGGCGCTTCAGCAGACCGGATGGTGAATAAGTGGCGGAAGAGAGTCGCGGGCAACGCGGGTCGGGGTACGGCCTGGGGTTGTCGACCCGGACCCAGGTGACCGGCTACCAGTTCCTTGCGCGCCGCACCGCGATGGCGCTGACCCGGTGGCGCGTCCGCATGGAGGTCGAGCCGGGACGGCGGCAGAACCTGGCCGTGGTGGCATCGATCTCCGCCGCGCTCGTCATCTGCCTGGGCGCGCTGCTCTACTCCTTCATCAGCCCGGCCGGACAGATCAACGAGTCACCGATCATCGCGGACCGCGACTCCGGAGCGCTGTACGTCCGCGTCGGCGAGAAGTTGTACCCCGCGCTGAACCTGGCCTCGGCGCGCCTGATCACCGGTCGGCCGGACAACCCGCACCTGGTCAAATCCAACCAGATCGCCAGCCTGCCGCGCGGCCCGATGGTGGGCATCCCGGGCGCGCCGTCGAGCTTCCACCCGACCAGCCCGGCCGCGTCGTCGTGGTTGGTCTGCGACACCGTGGCGAACTCGACCGGTGCCGGCGCCCCGTCCGGTGTGACGGTGACCGTCATCGACGGCAACCCGGATCTGAGCAACCACCGGCGGGTGCTGACCGGCTCGGACGCGGTGGTGTTGAACTACAGCGGGGACGCGTGGGTGATCCGGGACGGGCGCCGCTCGCGCATCGACGGGTCCAACCGGTCGGTGCTGCTGCCGCTGGGACTGACCCCCGAACAGGTCAGCATGGCCAAGCCGATGAGCCGCGCCCTCTACGACGCGCTGCCGGTCGGGCCGGAACTGACCGTGCCGCAGATTCAGAACGCGGGCGCGGGGGCGTCGTTCCCGAACGCGCCCGGCCCGATCGGCACGGTGATCGTCACCCCGCAAATCAGTGGGCCGCAGCAGTATTCGTTGGTGTTGGCCGACGGGGTGCAGACCCTGCCGCCGCTGGTGGCCCAGATCCTGCAGAACGCCGGACCGGGCAACACCAAACCGGTGACCGTGGAGCCGTCCGCGCTGGCGAAGATGCCGGTGGTCAACAAGCTCGACCTGTCGTCGTACCCGGACGCGCCGCTGAACGTGATGGACATCCGGGAGAACCCGGCGACCTGCTGGTGGTGGCAGAAGACCTCCGGTGAGAACCGGGCCCGCGTGCAGGTCATCTCCGGCGCGACCATTCCGGTCGAGCAGAAGGACGTCAACCGGGTGGTGTCGCTGGTCAAGGCGGACACCACCGGGCGCGAAGCCGACCAGGTCTTCTTCGGGCCCGACTACGCGAACTTCGTGGCCGTCACCGGAAACGACCCGGGAGCCAAGACCACCGAATCGCTGTGGTGGCTCACGGACGCGGGCGCCCGCTTCGGGGTCGACGACACCCGCGAGGTGCGAGAAGCGTTGGGCCTCAAGACGAAACCGGGCCTGGCGCCGTGGGTGGCGCTGCGGCTGCTCCCGCAAGGGCCGACGTTGTCGCGGGCGGATGCGCTGGTGGAGCACGACACGCTACCGATGGATATGTCCCCAGGAGAGTTGGCGGTACCGAAGTGAAACGTGGATTTGCGCGGCCGACGCCGGAGAAGCCTCCGGTAATCAAGCCGGAGAACATCGTCCTCCCGACGCCGCTGAGCATCCCGCCGCCGGAAGGCAAGCCATGGTGGATCGTGGTGGTCGGCGTCGTGGTGGTCGGTCTGCTGATCGGCATGGTCGCCATGACCTTCGCCAGCGGCTCGCACGTGTTCGGCGGCGCCGGCTCGATCTTCCCGATCTTCATGATCGGTGGCGTCGCGATGATGATGTTCGGCGGCCGGTTCGGCGGCCAGCAGCAGATGAGCCGCCCCAAGCTGGACTCGATGCGCGCCCAGTTCATGCTGATGCTGGACATGCTGCGCGAGACCGCCCACGAGTCGGCCGACAGCATGGACGCCAACTACCGGTGGTTCCACCCGGCGCCCACCACGCTGGCCGCCGCGGTCGGGTCGTCGCGGATGTGGGAACGCAAGCCCGACGGCAAGGACCTGAACTTCGGCGTGGTCCGCGTCGGCGTCGGCATGACCCGCCCCGAGGTGACCTGGGGTGAGCCCCAGAACATGCCCACCGACATCGAGCTGGAGCCGGTGACCGGCAAGGCGCTGCAGGAATTCGGTCGCTATCAAAGCGTCGTCTACAACCTGCCCAAGATGATCTCGGTGCTCGTCGAGCCCTGGTACTCGCTGGTCGGAGACCGCGAGCAGGTGGCGGGGCTGATGCGGGCGATCATCTGCCAGCTGGCCTTCTCGCACGGGCCCGACCACATGCGGATGATCGTGGTCAGTTCCAACGTGGACGAATGGGACTGGGTGAAATGGCTGCCGCACTTCGGTGACCCGCGCCGCCAGGACGCCGCGGGCAACGCCCGGATGGTGTACAGCTCGGTGCGCGAGTTCGCCGCCGAGCAGGCCGAATTGTTCGCCGGCCGTGGTTCTTTCACGCCCCGGCACGCCAGCTCGTCTGCCCAGACCCCGACGCCGCACACCGTGATCATCGCCGATGCCGTTGACCCGCAATGGGAGTACGTGATCAGCGGCGAAGGTGTCGACGGGGTGACGTTCTTCGACCTCACCGGCTCGGCGATGTGGAGTGCGGTCCCGGAGCGCACCCTGCGCTTCGACGAGAAGGGTGTGATCGAGACCCTGCCCCGCGACCGCGACACCTGGATGGTGATCGACGAGAAGCCCTGGTTCTTCGCGCTCACCGACCACATCAGCACCGCCGAGGCCGAGGAGTTCGCGCAAAAGCTGGCGCGCTGGCGGCTCGCCGAGGCGTACGAGGAGATCGGCCAGCGGGTGGCGCACATCGGCGCCCGAGACATCCTGTCCTACTACGGAATCGACGATCCCGGCCGCATCGACTTCGAGGCGCTGTGGGGCAGCCGCAACGACACGATGGGCCGGTCGCGGTTGCGGGCGCCGTTCGGTGTTCGCTCCGACAACGGCGAGCTGCTGTTCCTGGACATGAAATCGCTGGACGAAGGTGGCGACGGCCCCCACGGTGTCATGTCCGGTACGACCGGTTCGGGTAAATCCACCCTGGTGCGTACCGTGATCGAGTCGCTGATGCTCAGCCACCCGCCGGAGGAGCTGCAGTTCGTGCTGGCCGACCTCAAGGGTGGGTCGGCGGTCAAGCCGTTCGCCGGCGTGCCGCACGTGTCCCGGATCATCACCGACCTGGAAGAAGACCAGGCGCTGATGGAGCGCTTCCTGGACGCACTGTGGGGTGAGATCGCCCGCCGCAAGGCGATCTGCGACAGCGCCGGCGTCGACGACGCCAAGGAATACAACTCGGTGCGCAGCCGGATGCGGGCGCGTGGCCAGGACATGGCCCCGCTGCCGATGCTCGTGGTCGTCATCGACGAGTTCTACGAATGGTTCCGCATCATGCCGACGGCGGTCGACGTCCTCGACTCGATCGGCCGGCAGGGCCGCGCGTACTGGATCCACCTGATGATGGCGTCGCAGACCATCGAGAGCCGTGCCGAAAAGCTCATGGAGAACATGGGTTACCGGTTGGTGCTGAAGGCGCGTACCGCCGGTGCGGCGCAGGCCGCCGGCGTGCCGAACGCGGTCAACCTGCCCGCCCAGGCCGGTCTGGGCTACTTCCGCCGCAGCCTGGAGGACATCACCCGGTTCCAGGCCGAATTCCTGTGGCGGGACTACTTCCCGCGCGGGCTGACCGACGACGGAGAAGAGGCGCCGGCGCTGGTGCACAGCATCGACTACGTCCGTCCGCAGCTGTTCACCAACTCGTTCACCCCGCTGGAAGTCAGCGTCGGGGGACCCGAGGTCATCGCGCCCGCCATCCCCGCCGACGGCTTGCCGGTCGAAGTCGAGGGCGGCGATGACGACGACGCCGAAGGGATCAGGACGCCCAAGGTCGGTACCGTCATCATCGACCAGCTGCGCAAGATCGACTTCCAGCCCTACCGGCTGTGGCAGCCGCCGCTGAACCAGCCCGTCGCCATCGACGAACTGGTGAACCGGTTCCTCGGCCGCCCTTGGCAGCAGGACTACGGCACCGCTCAGGACCTGGTGTTCCCGATCGGGATCATCGACCGCCCCTTCAAGCACGACCAGCCGCCGTGGACGGTCGACACGTCGGGCCCGGGCGCCAACGTGCTGATCCTGGGCGCCGGTGGTTCGGGCAAGACGACGGCGCTGCAGACGCTGATCTGCTCGGCGGCGCTGACCCACACGCCCGAGCAGATCCAGTTCTACTGCCTGGCCTACAGCAGCACCGCGCTGACGACGGTCGCCCGCCTGCCGCACGTCGGTGAGGTGGCCGGCCCGACCGACCCGTACGGCGTTCGCCGCACGGTGGCCGAACTGCTGGCCCTGGTGCGGGAGCGCAAGCGCAGCTTCCTCGAGTACGGGATCGCCTCGATGGAGGTGTTCCGGCGGCGCAAGTTCGGCAACGAGCCCGGCCCGGTCCCCAACGACGGGTTCGGCGACGTCTACCTGGTGGTCGACAACTACCGGGCGCTGGCCGAGGAAAACGAGGTGCTGATCGAGCAGGTCAACGTGATCATCAACCAGGGCCCCTCGTTCGGGGTGCACGTGGTGGTCACCGCCGACCGCGAATCGGAGCTGCGGCCGCCGGTGCGCAGCGGTTTCGGGTCCCGGGTCGAGCTGCGGCTGGCCGCCGTGGAAGACGCCAAGCTGGTGCGTTCGCGGTTCGCCAAGGACGTTCCGGTCAAGCCGGGTCGCGGCATGGTCGCGGTCAACTACGTGCGCCTCGACGCCGACCCGCAGTCCGGTCTGCACACCCTGGTGGCGCGGCCGGCGCTGGCCAGCACGCCGGACAATCGGTTCGAGTCCGACAGCATCGTCGAAGCCGTCAGCCGGATCGCCAGCGGCCAGGCGCCGCCGGTGCGCCGACTGCCGGCCACCTTCGGCGTGGAACAGCTTCGGGAGCTGGCCGCACACGACACCCGTCAGGGCGTCGGTGCGGGCGGAATCGCTTGGGCCATCTCGGAATTGGACCTGTCGCCGGTGTATCTCAACTTCGCCGAGAACGCGCACCTGATGGTGACCGGCCGGCGCGAGTGTGGGCGCACCACGACGCTGGCCACCATCATGTCCGAGATCGGGCGGCTGTACGCGCCGGGAGCGACCAGCGCCCCGCCGCCGCCGGCGGGCCAGCCCTCGGCCCAGGTGTGGCTGGTCGACCCGCGCCGTCAGCTGCTGACCACGCTCGGCGCCGACTACGTGGAGAAATTCGCCTACAACCTCGATGGCGTGCAGGCGATGATGGGTGAACTGGCCGCGGTCCTGGCCGGCCGCGAGCCGCCACCCGGGCTGTCGGCCGAAGAGTTGCTGTCGCGCAACTGGTGGAGCGGACCGGAGATCTTCTTGATCGTCGACGACATCCAGCAGCTGCCCGCGGGCTTCGATTCGCCGCTGCACAAGGCCGCCCCCTGGGTGACCCGGGCCGCCGACGTCGGCCTGCACGTGATCGTCACGCGCACGTTCGGTGGTTGGTCGTCGGCCGGCAGCGACCCGATGTTGCGGGCCCTGGCCCAGGCCAACGCCCCGCTGCTGGTGATGGACGCCGACCCGGACGAGGGATTCATCCGCGGCAAGATGAAGGGTGGCCCGCTGCCCCGTGGTCGAGGCCTGCTGATGGCCGAGGACACCGGTGTGTTCGTCCAGGTCGCCGCGACCGAGCTGCGCAAGTAGGGCCCGAGTAGGTACCGGCCGCTGCGCCGGGGCTGACCGGTCACACCGGGGAGTCAGCCCCAGCGCAGCGGCAATTCCTTGAGCGCGAAGCTCTTCGACGGGTAATTGATGACGGGGGAGTAGCCCTCGGGCAGCTCGAAATCCGGAATCTGGGTGAGCCATTCCGCGACGATCACCGTCAGCTCGATGCGCGCCAGGTGAGAGCCCAGGCAGCGATGCGGTCCGCCGCCAAAGCCCCAGTGGCGGTGGACTTTTCCGTCCATGTTGAGCTCGTTGGTGGACATCGCGTCGCTGTCGTCGCGATTGACCGCGGCCATACACAGCCGCACCGACGTGCCCGGCGGCAGCGTCATGCCGCCGACCTCGACGAACTCGGTGGTGACCCGCGGTGCCACCGGCGCCGACGGCTCGAGGCGGACGATCTCCTCGATGAAGACCCGGATCTGCTTGGGGTTGTCGCGCAGCTCCTTGCGCAGCTGCGGTCTGCGGGCCAATTCGAACAGCGAGAACCCGATCGCCGCGGTCACGGTGTCCAGACCGGCCAGGATCAACAGATGGGTCATGCCGAGCAGTTCGAGGTCGGTGAAGTTGCCCTTGCCGGTGATCACCTGCGACAACATGTCCGACTGCGGGTTTTGCCGGCGCTGCGCGATGACGTCGGCCAGGTACGCCAGCAACTGCTCGGATTTCTCTATGTCGCTCTGAGTGACGAAGGGCTTGTCGCTGACGACGGCGTCCTTCCAATCGATGAGCCGGTCACGATCCTCGACCGGCAGACCGTAGAGGTCCAGGAACACCTGAAACGGGTAGAGGTTGGCGAAGTCTGCCATCGCCTCGCACTCGCCCCGCCCGGCCAGCGCCGCGATCATCTCGCTGGCGTGGCGCTGCAGCACCGGGCGTGACTTGCCCAACGCGTGCGGGCTGAAGTACGGCTGCAGGATCTGGCGGTAGCGGGTGTGTTGCGGCGGATCGTAAGCCAGCGGCAGCACCGGCAAGGGGTGGCCGGGCGGCTGCAGGATCGTCGACGAAAACACCTTGGTGTTGCGCAGGGCGGCCAGCACATCCTCGCGGCGGGTGATGTAGTAGTGGCCGTTCATGAACACGACGGGTCCGGCGTCGCGCAGCGTCTTCCAACCCAGACCGCGGTCCTCGGTCATCGGCAACGTGGCGAAATCAAGCCGGGGCAGGTAGAACGACCCTTGCTGGCCCTCGCTCATGCGCTTCGATCTCCGGTTGTCTGTCTTGGATGAAATAGCTCCGACGCGAGTGCGTCAATGTCGGAATTCGTCGATACCAACACCTGGCGGCACATCAATATTGCATCGGTTCGTCAATATTGCATGCGGGGCAACGGAACACGGATCCGCCCGCCCGGGCTGAACCGGGTTTGGGCGCGAAAGCGATCGGCGATCACCTCCGACACTGTACCGACCGACTAATCTGGGGACCGCACCGTGAAGTGCGAGCTCGCCTGCTTGCGAAGACGTTTACGGCCGCGCCGTGCCGGCTAGGGAGGAAGCCTCGTGAGGGTTCGTCTGGACCAGTCGAAATGTGTTGGCCACGCCCAGTGCTACGCCGTCGACCCAGACCTGTTCCCGATCGACGAGTCCGGCTATTCGATCCTCGAGGAGCACGAAGTCAGGCCCGAGGACGAGCAATCGACACGCGACGGCGTCGCATCGTGCCCCGAGATGGCGCTGATCCTCGAAGAGGACTGACGCCTCGACCGCCCGAGAAGACCGGGCGGTGCCGCCGTGGGCGTTAAGCAAACGGCGAGTGAACAATCCATTGCCGTGTATGAACTCCCGCCGACCGGGAATGAACAGTGGCTGGCCATTGATGAACAGGTGCCTTTGCGTGTCGGTGTTTGCTTCATAACGAACTAATCTCAGTGCCGGGCGGCAGTTCGGGCACACGCGAGCTGTCGCTCGGTTGCTGATAGCGGGAGATTAGCCGAGGCAGAAGGTGCATGTCTTTCCTGACCAGACATCCGAGAAGCGCGGTGGCAGACCAGCTTTGCGGACGCGGTCCACTGGTCAGCATGCGCCGGCCCGCCCGGCTGATGGGGTTGCGGGGCGAAGGGGCTCCGTTGGTGACTCCCGTGGGTGCAGCGGCCAACCGGTGGCGTCGTCTACAGAGCCGTGACCACGGCCACCACTGATTCCTACGTGACAGCCGAGATCGCCTGCGGTCCCGGCCGACTGAGGAGGACACGGTGTTTGACTTCGCGGCGTTACCGCCCGAAATCAATTCCGGTCGCATGTATGCGGGTCCGGGGTCGGGGCCGATGATGGCTGCCGCCGCCGCCTGGGACGAGATTGCGGCGGAATTGGGTGTAGCGGCCAGCGGCTACAACTCGGTGGTCACCGAGCTCACCAGCGGGCCATGGGTGGGACCGGCGTCGATGTCGATGGTCTCGGCGATCACCCCGTTCGTGAGCTGGCTCACCGCCATGGCCGCGCAGGCCGAGGAGACGGCGGGGCAGGGCCGGGCCGCCGCGGCGGCCTTCGAGGCGGCGTTCGCGATGACGGTGCCGCCGCCGGTGATCGCCGCCAACCGGGTGCTGTTGGCCACCCTGATCGCGACGAACTTCTTCGGCCAGAACTTCCTGGCGATCGCGGCCACCGAGGCGCAGTACATGGAGATGTGGGCGCAGGATGCCGCCGCGATGTACGGCTACGCCGCATCGTCGGCGACCGCGTCGGAGCTGGCTCCGTTCGCATCGCCGCCGAACACCACCACCCCGGACGCGGAATCCGACCAGGCCGCGGCGGTCGCCAAGGCCGTTGCCGAGCCGGCGGGCAACACCGCGCAGACGACTTCCCAGCTGGCTTCCCCGCAAGCGTTGTCCGCCAGCACAACTCAAGTGGCGACCCAAACGAGCGCGGCCACCTCGAATCCGGGACTGCTCTCGAGCACACTTCAGAACCTCTTGGATTCGGGGCTACCCACCCCGGACAACAACTGGCTGGGGCTCAATCCCACGCTCTACACCGTGCTGCTGAAACAAAACACCGGTCTTGGCTATTTCTCGAACGGCATTGTGGCCTTCTGGTCGCAGCTTGCCCAGCAGTTGGTTTCCGGTCCCGGTGGTAGCACGGCCGGTGCCAGTGGTGCCTGGTATCCCACGCCGCAGTTCGCCAGCCTGGGCCTGGGCAACCTGGGCGGTGTGGGCCACGTGAGTGCGATCTCCGCGGGCACCGGACAGGCGGCCCGGGTCGGGATGCTTTCGGTGCCCCAGAACTGGGCGACGCTGACCTCGTCGGTCACCCCCGCGGCGCTGTCCGAGGAGGCTACTCCGATCGAGGCGGCGGGTGGAGCGAATTCACCGGCCAACGGGCTGCTGCGCGGCATGCCGGTCGGGTCGGTCGGGCGGCGCGGCGCGGCCGCCGGGTACGTCAACAAATACGGGTTCCGCTACAGCGTGCTGACCCGGCCACCCTCGGCCGGATAACCACCAGCCCAGATGAGTCCCACGGAAGGGGAAGGAAGCTAGATGTCTTTCGTGACCACGCAGCCCGAGGCGTTGGCAGCCGCCGCGGGCAATCTGCAAACCATCGGCTCAACGCTGAGCGCCCAGAACGCCGCCGCCGCCCCAACGACGGGGGTGGCGCCGGCCGCTGCCGACGAGGTGTCGGCGCTGACGGCGGCGCAGTTCGCCGCGCACGCCCAGATGTACCAGGCCGTCAGCGCGCAAGCGGCGGCGATCCACGAAATGTTCGTCAACACCCTGAGCACCAGCTCCGGGTCCTACGCGGTGACTGAGGCGGCCAACGCGGCCGCGACTGGTTAAGGAGTCGATGATGTTGGATTTCGGAGCACTTCCGCCGGAGGTCAATTCGGCGCGGATCTATGCCGGTCCGGGTTCGGAGTCGTTTACCACCGCGGCGTCGGCGTGGAATGCGATTGCCGCGGAGTTGCAGTCGGCCGCGTTGAGTTACCAGAACGTGGTTACTCAGCTGTCGAGCGAGGAGTGGACGGGGACCGCCTCGGCGGCGATGGTTCAGGCGGCGGTCCCGTATGCGGAGTGGTTGAGCATCACGGCTGCCCAGGCCGAGGAGGCGGCCACGCAGGCCAATGCCGCCGCGGCGGCGTTCGAGACGGCGTTCTCCTCGGTGGTGCCCCCGCCCGTGATCGCGAGCAACCGGGCGCTGGTTCAGCAGTTGATCCAGACCAACGTGGTGGGGCAGAACACCCCGCAGATCGCGCAGCTGGAGGCGCAGTACGGGGAGTATTGGGCGCAGGACGCCGCCGCGATGTACAGCTATGCGGGCCAATCGGCCTCGGCGACGAAGGTGGCCCAGTTCCAGAAGGCGCCGGAGGTCACCAACCCGTCGGGTCAGGCCACCCAGGGCGCGGCGGTCACCAACGCCACGGCCAACTCCACGGCGACCAACACCACCAAGGCCCTGCAGTCCCTGGCGCAGCCCGCGGCGCAGACGACGACCAACGCCACGACCCAGGCCGCGACGCAGGCGACCACGGATCCGCTGTCGGAGCTGTGGTTCCTGCTGACCGGGCAGACCAGCCTGCCGACCAGCCTGGGCTCGGCCGTGAACGGCTACAGCCCCTTCGCCAGCCTCTTCTACAACACTGAGGGTCTGCCGTACTTCAGTACTGGTATGGCCAACACCTTTACGCAGATCGCCAAGTCGGTCGGTGCGATCGGTGGGGCGGCTCCGGCGGCGGCCAAGGCGTTGCCCGGGCTGGGTGGTCTGGGTGGGATGTTGGGTGGCGGTGCTGCGGCGGCTCACCCGGTGGCGGCGTTGGGCAGCGCGGCCTCGGTGGGTGGCAAGTTGTCGGTGCCGGTGGCCTGGTCGGGGGCGCCGGCGGCGCCGGCGCTGGGGCATGCGATTCCGGTCAGCAGCATCAGTGCGGCCCCCGAAGCCGCCGGCGGACCCGGAAACCTGCTCGGTGGCATGCCGCTGGCGGGCGCCGGTGCCGGCGGGCACGGGGTGGCGGGTCCCAAGTACGGATTCCGGCCCACCGTCATGGCCCGGCCACCCTTCGCGGGATAGCTTCGGCCCCAGCAACTCTGGCGCAAAACCAGGACGCGCCCTGTCGCCAAGCACCGGCGGCAGGGCGCGTTTGTGCGTGCCCGGACGTCGCATCCGGGCACGCCCCAGCGAATCTCCAGCGGGCTTTATCTGCGGCCGGATTTTTATCCCGCGCTGGGCTTTTCGCGTAGGCGCGGCCCCGCCGCAACCGCCCGCGGACTCACCCGCAGGCGCCGCTGAGGGCACCTCCTGACGGGGTGTTCCCGCAGGTAACGACGGTGCCGGCGCGACGCGTCCCGGGGGCGCCCCGATGGCACCGCCACGGGGGAGCGCGCCGCCGGCGCCTGGCCGGCCGCAGTTGCGGCGGCATCGCGGGAGCGGCGCGGGGCGGCGCGGCCATTTAGCCTTCCGAGCAAGCAAATTCTGATGGTCATCGCCAAGAGATCACCTGCGAGGGGATACATGTCGTTCGAGCCCGGTGCTTCGTAACCATGGACTTCGGGGCATTTCCGCCGGAGATCAACTCCGGTCGCATGTACGCGGGTCCGGGGTCGGGTCCGCTCATGGCCGCGGCCGCCGCCTGGGATGGGCTGGGCGCCGAGTTGGGCAGTGCCGCGAGCGGGTACACGTCGGTGATTTCGGAACTGACCCAGGCGCCGTGGGTGGGGCCGGCCTCGGCGTCCATGTTGTCGGCCGTGACGCCGTACGTGAGCTGGTTGAGCGTCCTGGCCGGGCAGGCCGAGGAGACGGCGGGCCAGGCCCGGGCGGCGGCCGCCGCGTTTGAGGCAGCGTTCGCGATGACGGTGCCGCCGCCGGTGATCGCCGCCAACCGGGTGCTGTTGGCGACCCTGGTCGCGACGAACTTCTTCGGGCAGAACACCCCGGCGATCGCGGCTACCGAGGCGCAGTACATGGAGATGTGGGCCCAGGACGCCGCCGCGATGTACGGCTACGCCGCTTCGTCGTTGGCGGCCTCGCAGCTGACCCCGCTGACGTCGCCGCCCAACACCACCACGCCAGAGGCCGACTCCAACCAGGCCGCCGCGGTCGCCCAGGCCGTCGCCGAGCCGGCGGGCAACACCGCCCAGACGACCTCGCAGCTGGCGACGCCGCAAGCCTTGACGGCCACCACGCAGGCGGTGACGCAGGCCTCGACGACGACGGCGTCGCAGCCGGGACCGTTCACCTGGCTGCAGAATCTGATAGACGGCTTCCTGCAGTCCGGGCTGCCCACGCCGACCAACAACTACGCGGGCCTGAACACCGGCATGTACGGCACCTTGCTGAAGCAGACCACGGGCCTCGCCTATTTCTCGAACGGCATCACCAGCTTCTGGTCGTCGATCGCCCAGCAGCTGATCTCCGGTCCCGGTGGTAGCACGGCCGGTGCCGGTGGTGCCTGGTATCCCACGCCGCAGTTCGCGAGCCTGGGGCTGGGCAACCTGGGCGGGGTGGGCCACGTAAGCGCGATCTCCGCCGGGACGGGGCAGGCCGCGCGGGTCGGGATGCTCTCGGTTCCCCAGCACTGGGCGACGCTGACCTCGTCGGTCACCCCGGCGGCGGTGTCCGAGGAGGTCACCCCCATCGAGGCCGGGGCGACCGGCGCCCCCGGCGCGGGGGCCAACGGGCTGCTGCGCGGCATGCCGGTCGGGTCGTTCGGGCGGCGCGGCGCGGCCGCCGGGTACGTCAACAAATACGGGTTCCGCTACAGCGTGCTGACACGCCCGCCGTCGGCCGGATAAGCGGCGGAATCGCAGCATGCACACCCTCACCGTTAGCCGCGGCCGGATTTTATTCCCGGCCTCGATGCACCTGCGCCCGGTCACGCCGGCATCGGTCCGCGGCATCCGCGGCCGACGGGCCCGGGGATCCGACCATTCGCGCAGCTCACGCCCACTATTCGGGCACACGTCGGGGCGGTCGGCCGGCATCGGGCGGCCGGCCCCGACACCCGGCGCAAAGGCGCGCCGGACGACCGTTACTCCACTGACCGGCGTAGCGGTGCTCACCAGCGCATTAACGTCATCTACTACTCGACGCATCGATTCGAACATCACAGGTTAAGGGGCATATTCGTGGTGGATTATGGGGCGTTCCCACCGGAGTTCAATTCGGCGCGGATCTACTCGGGTCCGGGGTCGGGTTCGTTTCTGGCTGCGGCATCGGCATGGAGCGCGCTCGCGGCCGAACTCAACTCGGCCGCGCTCAGCTATGACAACGTCATCACCTCGCTGAACAGCGAGGAGTGGCTGGGGACCGCGTCCACGGCGATGGCCCAGGCGGCCGCGCCGTACGCGGCCTGGCTGACCACGACCGCCGCTCAGGCCGAAGAGGCGGCCACCCAGGCTCGTACCGCCGCGGCGGCCTACGAGACCGCCCTGGCCTCCTCGGTGCCGCCCCCGCTGATCGCGGTGAACCGCACGCAGGTGACCCAGCTGCAGGCGACCAACGTCCTGGGGCAGAACACCCCGCTGATCGCGCAGCTGGAGGCGCAGTACGGCGAGTACTGGGCGCAGGACGCGGCCGCGATGTACAGCTATGCGGGCCAGTCGGCCACGGCGACGAAGGTGACGCAGTTCCAGAAGGCGCCGGAGGTCACCAACCCGTCGGGTCAGGCCACCCAGAGTGCGGCGGTCACCAACGCCACGGCCAACTCCACGGCGACCAACACGTCGAAGACCCTGCAGGCGCTGGCGCAGCCGGCGACGACCACGTCGACCAACGCGACCGCCGCCACGACCGCGGCGGCGACGACGACCACCGATCCGCTGTCGGAGGTCTGGTTCCTGCTGACCGGGCAGACCAGCCTGCCGACCAACCTGGGCACTCTGGTCAACGGCTACAGCCCGTTTGCGGGGTTGTTCTACAACACTGAGGGTCTGCCGTACTTCAGTACTGGTATGGCCAACACCTTTACGCAGATCGCCAAGTCGGTCGGTGCGATCGGTGGGGCGGCTCCGGCGGCGGCCAAGGCGTTGCCCGGGCTGGGTGGTCTGGGTGGGATGTTGGGTGGCGGTGCTGCGGCGGCTCACCCGGTGGCGGCGTTGGGCAGCGCGGCCTCGGTGGGTGGCAAGTTGTCGGTGCCGGTGGCCTGGTCGGGGGCGCCGGCGGCGCCGGCGCTGGGGCATGCGATTCCGGTCAGCAGCATCAGCGCTGCTCCCGAGGCCGCCGGCGGACCGGGCAATCTGCTCGGTGGCATGCCGCTGGCGGGCGCCGGTGCCGGCGGACACGGGGTGGCGGGTCCCAAGTACGGATTCCGGCCCACCGTCATGGCCCGGCCCCCGTTTGCCGGCTGAGCACCCGTCAGCAGGTGTGTTCGACGCCGCCGATTGCCACGCAGCTATCGATATTCACAGCATGATGCGCCGCGAGTTGTCACCATCGCTGCAGGCGCCCGCGGTCCGCGGCCGCCGGTGCGATCAAGCGGCTGAAGTGTCCGAAAGGAGGTTCCCGCGACGCCCCACCAAGACGGGTCACCGCGGCACGCTGAATCTATCCATTCGCATTGCCCCGGAACCCGCATGGTGCATCAAAGACTGCGTTATGGCTACGCGAGGCTTCCCTAGGGTGACGCAATCCACTAGAGTCCTCGGCGTAGTCCCAATCACATTGCAAGCGGAAAACCACTTTGTAGGCGAGCGTTGGCGAGCCGTTGGCGAAAAGAAGGCCAGGAATGACCACATAACCAGTCGTGTCCACCACGGGCTGAGACGAGTTGACCGGCCATCAGATTTTTTGATCACCGGCGAGCCGACAACACCCAGCATGATTTTTACCAGCTATTTTCGGGCCCAGGTCGGTTATCATCTGCTGAGACCGTTCTGCTAACCGCGCCGGTCGAGGTCAGGCGTCGTTACTGGGTCGTTACCAAAAGTGAATTCGCCGTACCGCTAAGTGAACAATTGCAAACACCGGGCTTCCACACCGATCTCGGGGGCCACCGTCATCTAGTCTCGCATCGTCGGGGATAGAACTAGGAGGGAACAAATATGTCGTTCGTGACCACACAGCCGGAGGCTTTGGCCGCGGCGGCCGGGAATCTGCAGGCTATCGGGTCGACCTTGAGCGCCCAGAACGCAGCCGCTGCAGCCCCAACGACGGGGGTGGTACCCGCCGCTGCCGACGAGGTGTCGGCGTTGACCGCGGCCCAGTTCGCCGCGCACGCGCAGATGTACCAGGCGGTGAGCGCCCAGGCCGCAGCGATTCACGAGCAGTTCGTGAACACTCTGTCCACCAGCTCCGGTTCGTACGCTGCCACCGAGGCAGCCAACGCGGCCGCCGCCGGCTGATCGGACTGGCGGTTCGGGACCTTGGGACAGATCGTCACCGACGTGGGTTCCAACGTGACCGCCCCGCAGGGAGCGATCCCGGGGCCGCAGGGTTGGGCCCGCAGAACGTCCTGCAGCGCAACACGCACTCCGTCAACTCAAACGCCGCGGTTCGGGTTTGACGTCCGTCTCACCGTGACAGCGCCCGGTGGCCGCCGGCTGACGGGAAGGGGGGGTCATTTCTATTCATTCGGCACGGCGGTTGCGTAACACGTAACCGATCCGGCCACCGTCTTCACCACATCACCCAGTAACTACGTAGCAAGGAGAACAGCCGACATGGCAACACGTTTTATGACCGACCCGCACGAGATGCGGGCGATGGCGGGCCGCTTCGAGGTGCACGCCCAGA
>NZ_LZKV01000040.1:0-3995 GCF_001672995.1 Mycobacterium sp. 1482292.6
CCGGGGCCGATAGCCTGAACAGTTCCGGCGGTACTTCGCTAACGGGACCGAACGGTATTAACGGCCCGAATGGCTTGGGCAATAGCTTGTCGACGAATCAGAACGGTAGTAATGGCCAGAATGGGCCCAAAAGTCTCTTGTCAATGAACCCAAATTCTAGTAATGGGTCGAACGGTCCGGGTAGTACTTCATCGACGGGTCCAAATGGTCTTAATGGGCTCAATGGACCCAGTAATCCGAGTGGTGCCGGTCCATCAGGCCTGGGCAGCCTCGGACAGGACGCATCTCAAGCGCTGCAACCGCTCCAACAGGCGCTGAGTGAGGCACAAAAGAATCAGTCTGGTGTGCCCGGGAGTGCGCAAGATCTCGATCCCAAGGGTTGGGATGCGCTGTCGAAGCAAGGGATCGATCCGAGCCATGCCGGCGCGGGCGGTGGTTCGGCGATCGGGCCCCAGGGGCGCGAGACGTTGTCACCCGTCGGCGCGCCGGTGGCCGGCCTCAGCAAGGGGGCAGCTGACGCGACCGGTTCGCTCATGTCGAGTCATGTTGCTGATCCAAACACTGCTCAAAGCGCCAACGGCTCCTCTGGTGGTATGCCCGGTAGCGGCGGAGGGGCCGGACAACGCGGGCCAACCGGCAAGGAGCACAAGGCGAACAAGGCTTTGCGCCGCAAGAAGAACGGCGAACTTGTGATTGGTGACGTCGATGCCGTGGTCCCGGTAATCGGCGACGATGGCCCGGACGACGCAGCGCCGGCCCAACAAGCTCCGGTGCCTCCGACGCGCCAAACGCCCCGACAGCCGGCGGTGAGCAGCGGCCAGCATCACAGCGGACCGCATCAGGTAGCGGAGTTTGGCCGATGATCGCATGAGCCGAGTGCTGTTACGTCTGGTCGGAACGCTCCCGCTACGGGATCTGCAGATGATCGGTGAATTTGAAGGTCGCGATTTTTTGCCGTACCCGTTCATGTTCACGCAGCCATCGCGCTTCGCTACTAGAGACGAAGCTATGGCATATGCCAATACCGTCCCGGATAGATTCAAGTATGGAGACTTGAGCAGCTTCCGGGAGTGCATTGCCGCCTACAATGCGGCCGATATTCGGGTGGGGTGCCATGTTCAGTACATACCGGCCGTCACGCCTAGTGTGCGTGCGGTGGCGTACCGGGCAGGAGAACTCGGCTTTTTCGCAGCACAGCGGCCCGATTCCGACTTAATCGATATCCATGTTGTTTCGCCGTACGACTTAGGTGAGGCGATTGCTGATGCCGTCACATTAATGGGGCCTGGCTGCCATCAGAAAATTGTGGTACCGGAATATGCCCCGCGCGCCAAAGCCGAATTTGACACCGGTGACTTCGTCATCCGGCACCGGCAGGATCCGCGGGACGAGTTCACGGTCGCAGCTAGCGAAGTGACGGCGTACGCGACGGTGCAAAGCAATTGGCGCCCCATGCGAACGTGGGGACGTGATAGAAACAAAGAAGCCGCGATATGGGTGCGTATCCACGGCGACGGCGAATATCTCTATGCACGGGATTTGTCCCACGCTAGTCCGATGACCAGGCCTGTGCTACATGAGCGCATTGACCAACTCATCGGGGACGACGTCGCGATCCTGAAGGAGTTCCACCGTGGCTAGGCCGCCGTTTTCCCTCGCGCCGACCTGGGGAGAACGCCTCGCGACAGACCGGCCGAGCTCGGCCTTGCCCGCCGTCTACCGGGGTCACCATCGCATGCCAGTTCCAACCAAACCTAGTGTGCCAGAAAGGGATTAACGTGGATTACGATGCCGCACAAAACGATATCCGCCGTGTGCTGTCGCTCGTGGAGGAGCAGATGCGCGAGTTGTCGGTGATGCAGCAGAAGCAGGCGGCGTTGACTGGAACGGGGACGGCGGCCGATGGGATGGTTGAGGTGCGTGTCGATGCCCGGCGGATCGTGACGGAGACGGTAATTGATGAGGCGTACTTAACTGAGTTCGAGTTCGGTGATCTCGCTGGGCATATTACGACGGCGGCCCAGGCGGCAGTCGAGCAAATCGAACAGCGGGCGGAGGCGTTATTGGCGCCGCTACTTGAACGGCGCCAGGAGATTACGTCGCTATCTACGCAGGCAGCCGATGCGCCCGAATTCCGCGACTTCATGGCGGGGTTGAGTGCTCTTGCCGGACAGCAGCCGCGGCGTGGTGGTGAGGGTGCTGACGGCATGGAAGAACAGGTGCGCTACCCGACTGTGAGGAATAGTCGATGACTGATCCACTGAGCGTCGATCCGGACGGACTGCGCAAGATCGCCCAGGACCTGCAAGACGTCAGCACGACGCTGAAGCAAGTCTATTCGTCGTTGACTGACAAGCTTGCCGCCGAGGGGTCGCCGTGGGGGAACGACCAGATTGGTGACCAGTTCGCCAATGGAGACAGTGGCTATCTGGCCCAAAAGGAGTGGGTGAGTAACTCAATCGACGGCAAAACGCAATTGCTGGATTCCTATGCGGACAGTTTCATGTCGGCGGCAAACGACTTTGAAGGAAACGATCGGTAGTGGTTGGTCCTTGGTTGGCTTGAGTGGCGGTGGTAGTGGCTCTCTCACCGAGTGGTTAGTGCGCTGAGGGCTGGGGGTGTCGTAGTTGACTATTGAGATTCCTCCTTCGTTGCAGTGGGTCGGTTATTTGGCGGGTTCTAAGTGGCCTCAGGGTGATGAAGATGCGATGTGGCGTATTGAGTCTGCGTGGGAGGATGCTGCTGCTCGGATAGTGGTGTTGATCCCGGCGCTGGAGCGGGTGCAGCGTGCGGTGATGGCGGTGATGTCGGGGCAGACCGCTGAGGCGGCTCAGGCGGATTTTGACCGGGAGTTTTCTGGTGATTATTCGATGAGCAATCTGGTGGCGGCGATGTTGGCGTTGGCCGAAGCAGCGCGCACGACGGGCACTCAGATTCAGTCCACCAAGCTCAACGACATTTTCACGCTTGCAGTCGCGGCGGCCGAAATCTCGTATTACATCTCGATCGCATGGGAAACGCTGGGTGCCTCGCTGTTGTGGATTCCGGCCGTCGAGGGTCTGACGATGGTGGCGGTGCGCCAGCTTGCGGCGGCGTTGGTGCGCCGAATTCGTGTTGCGGTGGCCGAAGCGTTGACCAAGACCGCGTTGTGGAATTTGGTCAAAGCGGCCGCGGTGCGAAGTGCGGTGGGTGCCGGTGTGGGCGGGGCGTTGGGGCTTGGTCAGGAGGGGCTCATTGAGGCCGGGCAGATCCTGGCGGGCCATCGCGACAGCTTCGATTTGACCGAAATCGGGCAAAGTTTTGCTAGCGGGTTAGTCGGCGGGATCGGTGGTGCGCTGACTCATGGTGCGGTCGAAAGCGTGTTGGGCCACGCCAATACGATCCTGACCAAGGCGCTGCACGGGGCGCTCACCCATTACACCTCGGGTCTGGTGGGTAATCTGGCCGGCTCGTTGCCCACCGGGGGCGGCATGAGCGTCCAGGAGATCTTTGGCGGCGCCGGCGGTAATGCGCTGCCCGGCATCGCTGGTGAGGCGTTCAGCAAGCACTATGGCGGCAGCGCCGCTCACCTCAACGAGCTCGTTGACCACGTGGGTGACAACGACGCGGTGTCGAACTTGCACGGTTCACCGCCCCCCTACACCGTGGGCGGGTCACCGCCGCCCTATACGGCCGCCGGGTCACCGCCGCCCTACTCGGCTGGCGGGTCAGCGCCTCCGTCGGACAGTGGCGGCACTAACGTCGTGCGCGCGGTCGATCCCGACCCCAGCAGTGCCCAACCCACGACCAGCCACACCACAACCCCGGCCCCAAACCCCTCCGACACGGCCACACCCGGCACTGGTGGGCCGGCACCGAACCCCTCCGACACGGCGGCAGCGAGCGAAACTGGTGAGCCAGCACCTGTGCGAACCAGCACCGCGGGGCACGACACCGAATCGGCTGGCACCCAGAGTGTCACCAACGGCGCCGAGCACGCTTCGGCGGCGCCAGCC
>NZ_LZKV01000041.1:0-6229 GCF_001672995.1 Mycobacterium sp. 1482292.6
GTCGGACCGCTTGTCCTGGACCCCGTCGTACAGGCCGCACAGCGCGTTGCGGGCGATCTCGTCGATGTCGCGGTGTTCCAGCGCATCCAGGTAGCCCTGGATGGCCGTCTTCGCCGCGCCCTCGGAGAAGGTGGCGCCGGTGTTGGCCCCGTTGGTGCGGACCCCGTACACGATGGCCACCGTCAACACCGCGACGAGCGCGATGGCCAGCGCGATGCCGACGACGAGCCGCCGCTTGGACCGCGGGTAGGGCACCGGCGCGCCGGGCTGCCCGGCATAATTGGCGGGAGCGGCTCCCGCCTGCGGGGCTGCGCCGAAACCCGGGTCGGTGTTGGGGTCGTCGGGGAACTCGAGGGGCTCGGATTCGCGTGGGGGCTCGGGTCCGCTCGGTCCGCCGCTGCCGCCGGTGTGGTTCGGCGAGTGCGGACCTGCCATCGTGGTTCTCCTACGGTGGTAGACGGGACTGCAATCGGGTTGCGGCCCGAGCATGTGATCCCGGCGACTTGAGTGAGTTCCCTAGGGAGGCTAGCGCACGACCTCACGCCGACCGCGCACCCAGCGACGGTCGAGGCCCGTGAGTAAGCTAGATAACCTTACTAACGAAGGATGGAGTTTTCGTGACGATCGCGGTGACAGGTTCGATTGCGACCGACAACCTGATGCGTTTCCCCGGCAAGTTTTCCGAGCACCTGCTTGCCGAGCACCTGCAGAAGGTTTCCCTGAGTTTTCTGGTTGACGACCTGGTGATTCACCGCGGCGGCGTGGCCGGCAACATCGCGTTCGCCATCGGCGTGCTGGGCGGCGACGTGGCGCTGGTCGGCGCGGCCGGCGACGACTTCGACGACTACCGCCAGTGGCTGCAGTCCCACGGCGTCAACTGCGACAACGTGCTGATCTCGCAGACCGCCAAGACGGCCCGGTTCACCTGCACCACCGACGAGGACATGGCCCAGATCGCGTCGTTCTACCCGGGCGCAATGTCGGAGGCCCGCAACATCAAGCTCGCCGACGTCGTGTCGTCGGTGGGCCAGCCGGACCTGGTCATCGTCGGCGCCAACGACCCCGACGCGATGGTGGTGCACACCGAGGAGTGCCGCAAGCTCGGCCTGCCGTTCGCCGCCGACCCCTCCCAGCAGCTGCCCCGGCTGTCCGGCGCGGAGATCGACAAGCTCGTCGACGGGGCCGCCTACTTGTTCACCAACGACTACGAGTGGGAGCTGCTGCTCTCCAAGACCGGCTGGTCCGAGGCCGACGTGCAGAAGAAGGTCGACCTGCGGGTGACCACGCTGGGCGCCAAGGGCGTCGACATCGTCGAGCGCGACGGGACCACCACCCACGTCGGTGTGGTGCCCGAGACCAGCCAGACCGATCCCACCGGCGTGGGCGACGCGTTCCGGGCCGGTTTCCTCACCGGTCGCACCGCCGGGCTCAACCTCGAGCGTTCGGCCCAGCTGGGCTCGCTGGTCGCCGTGCTGGTGCTGGAGTCGACCGGCACCCAGGAGTGGACGTGGGACCCGGCCGTCGCCAAGACCCGGCTGGCCGACGCTTACGGCGACGAGGCGGCCACCGAGATCGCCGCGGTGCTCGCGTAGAGCTGGCGCGCTGGCGCCTCGGGTGTGAACCCACGGCGTCCAGCGTGAGCTGAGGGCGGCGACACGCCGACAATCAACGCCAGGGATTCACCCGCAACGCCCTGGCTTCACACCCAACCGCGGATGCGCGGGCCGGTACTAGACGGGCCGGTACTAGAGCTGCACCGGGTACACCGGCTCGCTGATCTGGGGCACCACGGTGCGCTCGACGAAGATCGCGTGCCAAAGCATGAAGATCAACAGCGTCCAGAGCCGGCGGCTGTGATCGCTGACGCCGTTGCGGTGCTCGTCGAGCATCCGGCGCACGGCGGCTAGGTCGACCAGGTGGCCGGCCTGCGACGAGTCCACCATCGCGTACGCCCACTCCAGCAGTTCGCCGGCGCGCAGCCAGTGCCGGATGGGCACCGGGAAACCCAGCTTGGGCCGGTGCAGCACATGCGCCGGCACGATCGGCTCCAGCGCACGCCGCAGCGCATACTTCGTCGTCGTGCGGGTGATCTTGGCCTCGACGGGCAGCCGGGAGGCGACGGCGAACACCTCGGGATCCAGGAACGGCACCCGCAGCTCCAGCGAGTTGGCCATGGTCATCTTGTCGGCCTTGACCAGGATGTCGCCGCGCAGCCAGGTGAACAGGTCGATGTGCTGCATGCGAGCCACCGGATCCCAGCCCGCCGATTCGGCGTACACCGCCGCGGTGACGTCGGTGTGGGTCCATTCCGCGCGGAAGCCGGGCAACACGTCGCGCAGCTGCGCGTCGGAGAAGCTGCGGGCGTTGCCGTAGTAGCGCTCCTCGAGGGTCAGTGAGCCGCGGTGCAGCAGGCTCTTGCCCCGCATCCCCTCCGGCAGGGGTTTGGACACCTTGCCCATCGACCGCCGCAGCGGCCTCGGCAGATAGTCAAAAGGCTTCAGCGACAAGGGTTCCCGGTAAATCGTGTAACCGCCGAACAACTCGTCTGCGCCTTCGCCGGACAGTACCACCTTCACGTGCTTGCGGGCCTCCCGCGCGACGAAGAACAGCGGCACCAGCGCCGGGTCGGCCACCGGCTCGTCGAGGTACCAGACGATCTCGGGCAGGGCGGCGACGAACTCGTCGGGCGTGACCACCTTGGCGATGTGCCGGGCGCCGATCGCCTCCGCCGAGGCCACTGCGACGTCGATCTCGGAGAATCCCTCGCGCTCGAAGCCGGTGGTGAACGTGATCAGCCGCGGGTTGTGCCGGATGGCCAGCGCCGCGATGGCGGTGGAGTCGATTCCCCCGGACAGGAACGCCCCGACAGTGACGTCGGCGCGCATGTGCTTGGCCACCGAGTCCTCGAGCACCGCGGTGATCTCGTCGTAGCGGGCCTGTTCGGTGTCCCGGGTGATCGGCACCGCGGCGAACCGCGGCACGAAGTACCGGGTGACCTCCGGCTGCAGGCGGTCGGGACGGATGCGGGCGTAGCAGCCCGATTCCAGCCGGCGCACCCCGCGGTGCAGCGTCTCGGGCTCGGGCACGTACTGCAGGACGGTGTAGTGCTGCACGGCCCGCTCGTCGATCGCGGTGTCGAACCCCACCAGCTCGGCCAGATCCAGCAGGCACTTCTTTTCGCTGGCCACCGCGGTGCCGCCCGTACCGGTCGCCATGAACAGTGGCTTGATGCCGAAAGGGTCTCGGGCGCAGAGCAATTCGCGGGTCGCGGTGTCCCACAGCGCGAACGCGAACATGCCGCGCAGCCGGGTCAAGACGTCGGTGCCCCAGTAGTGGTAGCCCGCGACGATGGGCTCGCCGTCTCCGTCGGTGGCGAAGGCGACGCCGTGCCGGCTGGCCAGTTCGTCGCGCAGCTCGAGGTAGTTGTAGATCTCGCCGTTGAACACCAGCACGTAGCGGCCGGGCTCCTCGGGCGGCCCCCAGCGCAGCGGCTGATGTGAATGCGCGATGTCGATGATCGAGAGCCGGTTGAAGCCGAACACGACGGAGCCGTCGGTGTCCGGGTCCACCCAGGTGCCCGGCTCGTCGGGCCCGCGGTGGCGCATCGAGTGCGACGCGCGGGCGACCGCGCCGTCGGCTCGGGCGGCGGCCTCCTTGTCCAAGTCCTTGTCCAAGTCCTTGCCCGCGCTCCCCGGGGCGGCGACGAACGCCAGCAGACCACACACGGCGCCCCAGTATGCCGCACTTGGCGGGCGTGCGGGGATGTCGCACCCGGCACGTCGTCCATGGCCGGACAAGCCGGTGGGCCGGGGTTTCGTCGCCCGCCTCAGGCGCGTGGTCTACGCTGCGTAGTATTCGATATCCGAGCAGGAGGCGCTAACGTGACCCCTCGCGAGCAGGACCGTTCGCAACGTTTGTCGCAGGGCAGGTTTCGGCGCCGTCTTCGGCCGTTCGCGCTGGCGATTACGCTGGGCGTGCTGGCGCTGGTCCTGAGCGGGTGCAGCGGCTGGGCGGACGCGCTGGCCCTGGGCTGGCCGCGGGGCATCACCCCGGAGGCCCATCTGAACCGGGAACTGTGGATCGGCGCCGTGATCGCCTCGCTGGTGGTCGGCGGCATCGTGTTCGGGCTCATCTTCTGGGCGTCGGCCTTCCACCGCAAGAAGGCCACCGACACCGACCTGCCCCGGCAGTTCGGCTACAACATGCCGCTGGAGCTGGTGCTCACGGTGACCCCGTTCCTCATCATCTCGGTGCTGTTCTACTTCACCGTCGTGGTGCAGGAGAAGATGCTGCACCTGGCCAAGGACCCCGAGGTAGTGGTCGATGTCACGGCCTTTCAATGGAACTGGAAGTTCGGCTATCAGCGCGTGGCCTTCAAGGACGGCACGCTGAACTACGACGGCACGGACCAGGAACGCAAGAAGGCGATGCTGTCCAAGCCGGAGGGCAAGGACGCCCACGGCGAGGAGCGCGTCGGCGCCGTCCGCGGCTTCAACACCTCCGACCGTCAGTACCTGAACTTCGACAAGGTCGAGACGCTGGGATCCAGCGAGGAGATCCCGGTTCTGGTGTTGCCCACCGGCAAGCGCATCGAGTTCGACCTGGCGTCCGCGGACGTAGTGCACACGTTCTGGGTGCCGGAGTTCCTGTTCAAGCGCGACGTGATTCCCAACGCCGACGCGAACAACTCGGTGCACGTGTTCCAGACCGAGGAGATCCAGAAGCCGGGCGCGTTCGTCGGCCACTGCGCGGAGTTCTGTGGCACGTATCACTCGATGATGAACTTCGAGGTTCGGGTGGTGGCGCCCAACGACTTCAAGGCCTACCTGCAGCAGCGGATGGACGGAAAGAGCAACGCCGAGGCGTTGCAGGCGATCGGGCAGCCGCCGCTCGCGGTGACCACCCATCCGTTCGACACCAAGCGCGGTCAATTGGCCGGAAGCCAGTAGGTTAGGACACCAAATGCATATCGAAGCCAGGCTATTCGAGTTCATCGCCGGGTTTTTCATTGTGGTTGCGGTGCTCTACGGGGTGCTGACCGCGATCTTCGCCACCGGGGGCGTGGAGTGGGCGGGCACCACCGCGCTGGTGCTGACCGGCGGCCTGGCGTTGATCACGGCGACGTTCTTCCGGTTCGTTGCGCGGCGGCTGGACACCCGGCCCGAGGACTACGAGGGTGCTGAGATCAGCGATGGAGCAGGCGAATTGGGCTTCTTCAGCCCGCACAGCTGGTGGCCGATTCTGATCGCGCTGTCGGGCTCGGTGACCGCGGTCGGCATCGCGCTGTGGCTGCCGTGGCTGATCACCGCCGGGGTGATGTTCATCCTGACGTCGGTGGCCGGCTTGGTCTTCGAGTACTACATCGGTCCCGAGAAGCACTGATTCGCGGCATAAAGGTCACAATCCGATCACGTGATTGGTGGGCCGTTCGCCACGACGGCTTTGCCCCTTGGGGGTTCGGTAGTGTTCTGCCCAGGCAACGAGGAGTTTCCCAGCGCGCCCGCATCGATTGTGATGGCGGAGTCTGGTGCGCAGGTGAGGCAGTCGAACAGGGTAGGCAAAGGCAGAGATGAGCGGGTCAAGACCCCCGGAATGGGATCCTGACGCACCCGACCCTGCCGAGGAGATCAGCCACGAACCGGAGCTCGGCGACGAGCCGGCCGACGATCTCGAACCCGTGTCGCACGGCGACGTCGGGGACGAGCCGGAACCCTTCGAGGACAGCGCCGAACTGGCCGCGGCGGACCACAACGATGAGACCGACGCCTACTCGCGGGCCTATTCGGCTCCGGAGTCCGAGCATTTCACCAGCGGCCCCTACCTGCCGGCGGATCTGCGGCTCTACGACTACGACGAGTTCGACGAGGCCGCCGCCGACGACGAACGCAGCACCGCGCGCTGGCCGTGGGTGGTCGGGATCGCCGCGATCGTGGCCGCGATCGCGCTCGTCGTCTCGGTATCGCTGCTGTTCGCCCGGACCGACACCACCAAGCTCGCCAACCCCGGAACCACCACCGCGCCGTCCACGCCGCCGCCGCAGGACGAGATCACGACCACCAAGCCACCGCCACCGCCGCCACCACCACCCACGAGCGAACCGCCGCCGCCCCCGACAGCAACGGAGACCCAGACTGTGACGGTGACGCCCTCTCCGGCACATCCTCCCCCGCCTGCCAACCCCGTTGCCGTCGGCACGCTACTGGTCGGCGACGACGTCGGTCACCCGGCC
>NZ_LZKV01000042.1:0-763 GCF_001672995.1 Mycobacterium sp. 1482292.6
GGTCGGTGGTGCCCATCATCCGGGGGATCGAATGGCCGTGGATGTCGGCGTCCAGCACACCGACCGACAGGCCGCGGTGCCGCCCCCGGCCGCCGCACCCTCGCAGGCCGCATCGGCGCCCAAGCCCGCCGGCCCGTCGGGCGCGGCCCCCGGCGCACCCAAGCCCAAGCCGGCGGGACCCGGTCCGGCCAACTAGAGGTCGCCGCCGAATGACCCCGTCGCAGACGCATACACTCGGCGGTGATGTCCAGCCATGACCCCTCCGATTCAGCAGCCGGCCTGACCGCGGCTATCCGCACCGCCCTGGGCAAGGTGATCGATCCCGAACTGCGGCGTCCGATCACCGAACTCGGGATGGTCAAGAGCATCGACACCGAGCCGGACGGGACGGTGCACGTCGGGATCTACCTGACCACCGCCAGCTGCCCGAAGAAGACTGAGATCAGCGACCGCGTCAGCCAGGCGGTCGCCGACGTCCCGGGCACCGGCGCGGTCAAGGTCACCTTGGACGTGATGAACGACGAGCAGCGCACCGAGTTGCGCAAGCAGCTGCGCGGCGATGCCCGCGAGCCCGTTATCCCGTTCGCACAACCGAATTCGCTGACCCGGGTCTACGCCGTCGCATCCGGAAAGGGCGGCGTCGGCAAGTCCACCGTCACGGTCAACCTGGCGGCGGCGATGGCGGCCCGCGGCCTGTCGGTCGGTGTGCTGGACGCCGACATCCACGGCCATTCGATCCCCCGGATGATGGGCACCACCGACC
>NZ_LZKV01000043.1:0-12884 GCF_001672995.1 Mycobacterium sp. 1482292.6
CTGCACGAAATGCATTGCGGCCACTCGACACCCGTGCCCTATCTGCAGGCGTACTGGACATTCGGGTCGCGCGGCGAACCGCACGGCGTGACCGGCACGCGGGACCCTGGGTTGCGCGGTAGGGCCCGCCGCGAGTCGGCGTTGTTGCGATGGGGATTCACGGCGAAGCCGTTCTGAGGTGCTGTGGCGCCGATGGTGCTCGCCGCGCGACCCGAATGTCCAGTACGCCTGCAGATAGGGCACGGGTGTCGAGTGGCCGCAATGCATTTCGTGCAGTCCCGCTGCGGCGAGCTCTGTCGACAGTTCCGCGATGGTGAACGCCGCCGCCTCGCTTGCAATGGCGTCCTGGCGCAGGACGGCCGGCGAGGCGGGGTCGGCGATCTCGAGCATCTTGGGGGCGGCCGCCGGGTCCCGCAGGCGCTGAAAATCGGAAATCCACACTGCCGCACCGCTGCGGCGTTGGAGGTCGGCGATCTGCCGGAGGGCGCCGCGCAAGGTGTCGAAATCCGGTAGCTGATGCAGGGTCCACATGCAGGAGATGGCGTCCCACGGACGCGTTGAAATCTGCTCCGGCAGCGCCGTGATGTCCTCCTGACGCAGTTCGACGCGGTCCCCCAGGCCTTCGGCGTCGAACAGCTCCCGCGCCGTGGACAGCATGTTCGGGGCGAGATCGACGGCGGTGGCCCGAACGTCGGGCCGTCGGCGCAGCACGGCGCTGAGCGCACGGCCGGACCCGACGCCGAGGTCCAGCAGGTGGCCGTCGGGCGGCAGCAGCGCATCGAGCGCCCGAGCGCACAAGTCGTAGACCGCGAGCATCCCCGGGTTGGATCCGCCACCGGTGTGAAACTGGGCAACGGACTCCGGATCGTCCACCACCATCGGCTCAGGAATACGCTCACGCCCTGCCGGATGCGACCGCTCACGCAAGACGATGCCGGGCATCCGCCACAGGGGCCGAATTCTGTTCACCCTCAACCTTTCATGGAGTCCGTGTCACCGATTTCGGGTCAGGTTCTGGCGACGGTTGAGCATTGGGCCGATCTGTCGTACATGATTATCAACCCGTCCCTGCAATTTCACTGGCAGCCCGGTGAATTCGCCGCGTCGAAACGGATGTGCTGGAATACTTGTCCGGTCAGCGGGGGCCGGCAAGCTTGTGGCCTGCGCGGTCCTACCGGATCGGCGTAGGCAACATCACTATCCGCGGGAGGTAGGCGTGGTTCAGGCCCTGGCGAGTGACGAAATCAAGTGCTTACCCCTGCCGCCGGTGAACCCGATGCCCTTTCGTCAGCGCCTCGCGGCGGTGCGCGAATTCAGCACCGGGACCGAAAGGCTGCGTGATGCCGGCGGCCGGGTGAGCTTTTTCACCTTGGGGCCGCGATGGCTGATGCCGCCGATGGTGCTTGCGACGTCTCCGGAAGCCATCCGCGACATCCTCAGTACCAAAGACGATTCCGTCGACAAGACCACACCCGTCTTCGAGCAGGTGCGCCACATCATCGGCGCCAGTCTCACCGATCTTCCCTTCGAGCCATGGAAGTCACGTCGGCGCACCCTACAGCCGGTGTTCACCAAACAGCGGGTGAGCGAGTTCGGCGGTCACATGGAGCAGGCGGCGCAATCGGTGAGCGAGGGGTGGCAGGACGGTGCCGTCATCGATCTGGACGCCGAGTGCCGCACGATAACGTTGCGCGCGCTGGGCCGATCGGTGCTCGGACTCGACCTGGAACAGCGGGCCGACGAGGTTGTCGAGCCGCTACGGGTCGCGTTGGCCTACGCGGTCAGGCGCGCGACCAATCCGCTTCGTGCGCCTCGCTGGTTGCCCACACCGGCGCGGCGGCGCGCGCGAGCGGCAAGCGCCAAACTGCACGCTCTGACGCAGGAGATCCTGCGAGACTGTCGCTCCGATCCGACACGAGTCGCACCGCTGGTCCACGCGCTCATCGCGGCGCAGGATCCGGTGACCGGAAAGCGGTTGACCGATAAGGAGATTTGCGACGAGCTGGTCATGTTCCTGTTCGCCGGCCACGACACCACCACGACGGCCTTGACCTATGCCCTGTGGGCTTTGGGACACCACCCCGATTATCAAGAGCGGGTGGCGGCCGAGGTTGCGGCTTTACCGGATCGGCCGCTGACGTCCGACGACCTGCCCCGGCTCGGATTCACCATGCAGGTGATACGGGAGTCGCTTCGCCTGTGCCCACCGGCCCCCACCGGCACGCGCATGGCCTCCCGCGACGTCGCGGTGGCCGGCTATCGGGTGCCGAGGGGCACCATGCTCATCGTCGGGCGGATGGCCGTACAGCGCGACCCGCAACTTTGGCAGGATCCACTTCGGTTCGACCCCGAGCGGTTCAGTCCGGAGAACTTCAAGGCGCTCGATCGGTGGCAATACCTGCCATTCGGTGGCGGACCGCGCTCCTGCATCGGCGACCATTTCGCCATGCTCGAAGTGACACTCGCCTTGGCAACCCTCATCCGCCGAGCCGAAATCCGCTCTCTGGATGCCGAGTTTCCGCTCGCACTGCACTTCACCATGATCGCCGGCGGCCCGGTCCCCGCTCGCGTTCGACCGCGTCGCCAGCCCGTTTCGCCGACCAGCTAACGCCCTTGCGCCGCGTCGGATCGTCGAAACACCGCATCGTCGCCGAGCTCATGCGGCCTTGATCACACTTGCTCGTCAACGTGAGCGAATCATTGCTAGACGCCCTATGCAATGCCAAACGCAGCGCACCGGTTACCGCTACGGTTAGGGCAATGTCGGGCACACTGGACCACCTGGTCACCGCTGCCGCCGCCGAGTTGATGGCGGCCACCGTGGCGGACTCTGCCGCGATCAGCCAACGCGTGCTCGGCAACCTGGTTCGCGACCTGGGGGTGGACTTCAGCTTCCTGCGCCACAACGACCACACCATCCGCGCGACGCGCCTCATCGCCGAATTCCCGCCACGCAACGCCGACCCGGACCCGATCGGTCTGGTGTATTTCGCCGATGCCGACTCGATCTTCGCGCGGACCGAACACCTCAAGGTGCCCGAGGTGGTCCGTCCCGAGCCCGAGAACGCCGACTACCAGCACCGGATCGAGGAGGGCACCGGAGCTCCCGCCGTCTCGCTGGCCGCCGTTCCGCTGCTGTCCGGCGACGTCACCACCGGCACGCTCGCCTTCGGCAAGCTCGGCGACCGGGAATGGCTATCCGAAGAACTCAACGCGCTACAGGCGATCGCCGCCCTGTTCGCGCAACTGCAGGCCCGCGTCGTCGCCGAACAGCAAATTCACTACCTCGCCGAGCACGACGAACTCACCGGACTGCTGAACCGCAGGGCGCTCATCGCCTACCTCGACGACCGGCTCGCGAAGGGACAGCCCGGCCCGGTCTCGGTCGTGTTCCTCGCCATAGACCGCTTCAAGGTCATCAACGGTCGCCTCGGCCAGGACGCCGGCGATCGATTCATCGAGAAGTTCGCCGCGCTGCTGCGCGAGACCACCGAGATTCCCTCCGTCATCGCCCGCTTCGGCGGCGACGAGTTCGGCATCGTGCCCGCCGGGGCCATGGACGTCGAGGCCGCCGAAACGTTCGCAAGCTCGCTGCACGAGCGGGTCCACCTACCGATCCCCATCGACGGTGAGATGCTCAGTCGCACCGTAAGTATCGGCGTCGCGACCGGCGTACCCGGGGACGAGACCACGTCGGACCTGCTCCGGCGGGTCGACCAGGCCACCCGGTCGGCCAAGGCATCCGGCGGGAACAACGTCGCGACCTTCCGCCCGGAAATGTCGACAACCGACATGATCCGCAACGACATCGAGCTGCACCTGGAAGGGATGATCGAGGGCGGTGGCGGCGCATTGGTCCTGCACTACCTCCCGGAGTTCGACATGCGCACCGGGAAGATCCTGGGCACCGAGGCGCTGATCCGTTGGCAACACCCCACTCTGGGGCTACTGATGCCCGATTCGTTCATCCAGGTCGTGGAATCGATCAACCTCGGTGCCAAACTGGGGCGTCTGGTAATGCGCTCGGCGTGTGCGCAATTCGGGCTCTGGCGGTCACACGGTGTCGGCAACGGCACGGTGCTTCGAATCAACGTCTCCCCCGTGCAGCTCGTCACCGCAGGTATCGTTGACACCGTCGCGGCCACCCTCGACGAGTTCGGGCTCGATCCCAGCACCGTCTGTTTGGAAATCACCGAAAGCGTTGTGGTCCAAGATATCGACGCCACACGTCAGACGTTGTTCGGATTGAAGGACGTCGGGGTACAGATCGCCATCGACGACTTCGGCACCGGCTACAGCGTGCTGACCTATCTGAAATCTCTGCCCGTCGATTCGCTGAAGATCGACAAGGGGTTTGTCCAGAACCTGGACACCAACGCCGGCGACCTGGCGATCGTGCGCTCGACGATGGCCCTGGCCGACGCGTTCGGGCTCGACGTCGTGGCCGAGGGGGTGGAATCCGTGGCGGCGGCCGAGAGGCTGCTCAGCCTGGGATGCCATCGCGCACAAGGGTTTCTGCTGTCCCGCCCGCTTGACAGCACGGCGATGGAGTCGCTCCTGGCCAAGCGCGCCATACCGATGAACTTCTCCACCACCCGGTTCTCGGGAACGGGGAACGCGGTTTAAACCCGCCGAACGCGCGGGCGCTCAGGCGCGATATTGGAGCAGGTAGTAATACGCCGGGGTCTTCCGGTCGTCGAGCTCCTGCTCGTCGCCGGTGAACAACAGCGTCCAGTCGGGCGTGAAACGTTGTTGGATCTCGGCGTGACCGATGCCCGGCACGCCGAATCGGCCCCCGGGAGGGAACGCGGCGATGAACAGCCGCGCGCCGGGTGCCGCCACGGCGCCGACTTCCCGGACGTACGCGTCACGGTCGGCGCCACTCATGTTGTGGATGCAGCCGTTGTCGACGATCAGGTCGAAGCCTGTTCCGATCCCGGACTGACTCAGCTGCGTCACGTCGGCGCGCACGAAGTCGACCGCGACACCGGCTTTGCCGGCTTTCGCCTGCGCTTTGTCGAGCGGTTTCGCGACGTAGTCGACCCCGGTGACCTGCCAGCCCTGCTGGGCGAGGTAGACGGCGCAGTCCCCGGTGCCGCAGCCGACGTCGAGGGCCCGCCCGGTGGGCAGCGCGGGCGTGTCTGAAGTTCCCTCGACGAGATCCCGCAGACCTTGGCCGATCGGGTGGCCCTCCCACGGCGTGAAGCCGATCCGGTAGAAGAACCGAAATCGCGTGTGTCGAGAAGCCATAGCCGCAATGATGACATTCGCGCCAACCGGCCCGACATCGCCTTCCCGGTTTCACCGGCGGGATGCCGCGACCCAGCACACTTGCGCGGGCAACCGGGAACGCCTCGGCACCACGTCATTTCGTGCTATGCCGAGATGCGGCTGAGGATTTCGGCGTTCTCGGCGCACATCAGCTTGAATTGTCCGGGCTCGGCATGTGTGGCAAGGGTGCGGCGATCCCACCACATCACCTTGGTCCGGTAGTCGTCGGTGGGATACGCCGCCGCGGTTACCCGGTTGGCCACGACGCCCCCGGACGACTGCCACTGCTCGAGCACGTGCGCGGCCGCGGTGGCCATCACGAACTGAACGCCCAACAGCGTCATCATCGGCAGCGCGGTACGCGCCAGCACCGTGGACAGCGCCCGATTGCCATATTCGCGAGAATTGGTCCACGCGCTTTTCACCTCCACGACGCCAAACGGAAGCCGGTTGGAAATCATATGGCGCAGCAAGGGAAGTCCCGGATTGCCTTTCCATTCCTCGAGAGCGTGGGAGTCTTCCGGCGAGCGCAGGGGCCCTACCACCCGCGTGCCTCCGACCACCCGCCCTTGTGGATCGAGCACGACAAAAAACAATGCCGTGTCGGCGCCGTCCCGAATCTGGTCGACGTCGAGCACCCACTCCAGCCCGTGCCGCCGATAACTGTCCAGCGCGCCGTCCAGGTACTGATTCCACAGCACGGGCTCTGCCTGCGGCGTGGCCGCCGTGACCCAGCATCCCGTCGCGTGATCGCGCCAGCCGAACCCGGTGTCCGACCACGGGGCGTCAATCCCGATTCCCGTGAGTTGTGCCGCTTCCATCCGTGACCTCCACCTATTTGCGGTTACTACCGAGTAATTTTTTTGAACGGGTCTTGAGCCATTTGTTAATTCGACTCGCGACAAATTAACCAAGGGGATTGTGACATAAACGGCCGAATACGGCCGCACTGCGCGGCCAATGATGTGGCGATATCGAGCTTGTCTCGCATTTGTTTTGACACAGCGGGCTGCCACTGTGCCCCGGGGCCGATTTCGGCACTGCGGCCCCGCCCACGGACGTTGCGACATTTCGGCCGCTCGTGGCAGTACCGTGACGGCATGCCCGACGAACCCACCACTTCCGGCGCCGCCGGATCCGGCCCGGAGTACGACGACTCCGGTGTGCCGACCTTCGAGTCGGTGCGCGACCAGATCGAGGCCCGCTACGCGACGGCGCAAGGCGCCGCCGAGCTCGATGCGGAATCAGCCGAGGGCCGTTCGGTCTCGGAACAGTACGACGAACGCCGGCGCGCCGCGGCCGAGCGGCTGGCCCAGATCCGCGACGCGATGAAGCCCGAGAACAGTTGACGCGCGGGCTCAGGCGGTGACTTTGCGACGCCGGTTCGATCGCTGCGGGGCGCCCGATGCCGCCGGGCTCCGGCCGATCACCTCGGCGAGGAACTTCCCGGTGTAGCTCTCCGGCACGGCGGCGACGTCCTCCGGAGTGCCTTCCGCGACAACGGTTCCGCCCTCGGCACCGCCTTCCGGCCCCATGTCGACGATCCAGTCCGAGGTCTTGATCACGTCCAGGTTGTGCTCGATGACGATGACCGTATTGCCCTTGTCGACAAGGCCGTTGATGACCTTCAGCAACTTGCGGATGTCGTCGAAATGCAGTCCCGTGGTGGGCTCGTCGAGGATGTACACCGTGCGCCCGGTCGAGCGCTTCTGCAGTTCCGCGGCCAGTTTGACGCGTTGCGCCTCGCCGCCGGACAGCGTCGGTGCGGGCTGGCCGAGCCGCACATACCCCAGCCCCACGTCGACCAGGGTGCGCAGATACCGGTGGATGCCGGTGATCGGCTCGAAGAACTCCGCCGCCTCCTCGATGGACATGTCCAGCACCTCGGAGATGGTCTTGCCCTTGTAGTGCACCTCAAGGGTTTCCCGGTTGTACCGGGCGCCGTGGCAGACCTCGCACGGCACGTACACGTCGGGCAAAAAGTTCATCTCGATCTTTATCGTGCCGTCGCCGGTGCACGCCTCGCAGCGGCCGCCCTTGACGTTGAACGAGAACCGGCCCGGTTGATAGCCACGGACTTTGGCCTCGGTGGTGGCCGCGAACAGGGTGCGGATCTTGTCGAACACCCCGGTGTAAGTGGCCGGGTTGGACCGCGGCGTGCGGCCGATCGGTGACTGGTCCACCCGGACCAGCTTGTCCAGGTGGTCCAGCCCGGTGACCCGGGTGTGCCGGCCGGGGACCTGCCGGGCGCCGTTGAGCCGGTTGGCCAGCACCGCCGCCAGGATGTCGTTCACCAGGGTCGACTTGCCGGAACCCGATACCCCGGTCACCGAGGTGAGCACGCCGAGCGGGAACGAGACGTCGATGCCGCGCAGGTTGTGCTCGCGGGCGCCGACGACGGTGAGCCGCCGCTTGTCGACCGGGCGCCGCCTGGCGGGCATCTCGATGCGTTCCTTGCCCGACAGGTAGGCGCCGGTGATCGAGTCCTTGTTCGCCAAAAGCTCGCTGTAGGTGCCGCTGTGCACGATCTTGCCGCCGTGCTCACCGGCCCGCGGGCCGATGTCGACGATCCAGTCGGCGTGGGCAATGGTGTCCTCGTCGTGCTCGACGACGATCAGCGTGTTGCCCAAACCCCTTAGCCGAGTGAGGGTTTCGATGAGCCGGCGGTTGTCGCGCTGATGCAGCCCGATGGACGGCTCATCGAGCACGTAGAGCACACCGACCAGACCGGACCCGATCTGGGTGGCCAGCCGAATGCGTTGCGCCTCACCGCCGGACAGCGTGGCCGCGGCGCGTGACAGCGACAGGTACTCGAGCCCGACGTCGAGCAAAAAGCCGAGCCGCGACTGGATTTCCTTGAGCACCTGCCCGGCGATCGCCTTCTCGCGGACGCCGAGGGTGAGTGCGTTCAAAAAGTCCGCGCAGTCCGAGATCGACAGCTCGCAGACCTCGGCGATGGACTTCGCGCCCCGGTCCCCCGCAGCCAAGGTCACGGCCAGGATCTCCGGCTTGAGCCGGGTGCCCTCACACACCGGGCAGGGCACGTCGCGCATGAAGCCTTCGTAGCGTTCCTTCATCTGCTCGGACTCGGTCTGCGCCATCTTGCGCTGCAGGAACGCCAGCACGCCCTCGAAATCGGCGTAGTAGGACCGGGTGCGCCCGTACCGGTTGCGGTACCGCACGTGCACCTGGTGGTCGGAGCCCTCGAGAATCGCCTTGCGGGCCTTGGCCGGCAGCTTGCGCCACGGGGTGTCGACGTCGAAGCCCAGCTCGTCGCCGAGCCCGGCCATCATCCGGGTGAAGTACTCCGCGGTGTGGCCCGTCGACCACGGGGCCACCGCGCCCTCGGCCAGGGTGCGTTCGGGGTCGGGCACCACCAGGTCGGGGTCGACCTCCTTGCGGATGCCCAGGCCGCTGCACTCGGGGCAGGCGCCGTAGGGCGAGTTGAACGAGAACGACCGCGGTTCCAGGTCGTCGACCGCCAGCGCGTGCCCGTTGGGGCAGGCCAGCTTCTCGGAGAACCGCTGCTCCCGGTTGTGCGCGTCGTGTTCGTGGTCGACGAACTCGAGCACCACGATGCCGTCCGCCAGGTTCAGCGCGGTCTCCACCGAATCGGTCAGCCGCTGCTTGGCGGACGCCTTGACGGTGAGGCGGTCCACCACCACCTCGATGTCGTGCTTTTCCTGCTTCTTCAGCTTCGGCGGGTCGGTCAACGGGTGCACGACACCGTCGACCCGCACCCGGCTGTAGCCCTGGGCGTTGAGCTTCTCGAAAAGGTCGGCGAATTCGCCCTTGCGGGTGCGCACCACCGGGGCGAGCACCAGGAATCGGGTGCCCTCGGGCATCGCCAGCACCTGATCGACGATTTGCTGCGGGGTCTGCCGGGCGATCCGCTCGCCGCAGATCGGGCAGTGCGGCGTGCCGGCCCGCGCGTAGAGCAGCCGCAGGTAGTCGTAGACCTCGGTGATCGTGCCGACGGTCGATCGCGGGTTGCGGTTGGTGGACTTCTGGTCGATGGACACCGCCGGGGACAGGCCCTCGATGAAGTCGACGTCGGGCTTGTCCATCTGGCCCAGGAACTGGCGGGCGTAGGCCGACAGGGACTCCACGTAGCGGCGCTGCCCCTCGGCGAAAATCGTGTCGAAGGCCAGCGACGATTTGCCCGAGCCCGACAGCCCGGTGAAGACGATCAGCGCGTCGCGGGGCAGGTCGAGATCGACGCCGCGCAGGTTGTGTTCGCGGGCGCCCTTGACGATCAGACGGTCAGCCAACGCTGCCCCTCTCAGAACTTTCCGGCAACTTCTCGTGGCCTCCTGGTAGGCCCGCGCGCATCCCGAACCGGAATCGCGCACGGCGCATTCCATGCTATGTGTCCATACCGACAAGCAAGTTTTGACCAGTAGCGTGACCGGTATGACTGCAGTGGACGACAACTACACCGGACACGTCGACCCCGGCACCGCGGCCCGCCGGACCCTACCCGGCGCCACGATCCTAAAGGTCTCGGTCGGCCCGATGGACAACAATGCCTATCTGATCACTTGTTCCGCTACCGGCGAAACACTGTTGATCGACGCCGCCAACGACGCGGACGTCCTGATCGACCTGATCCGGCGGCACGCGCCGAAGGTGTCGCTGATCGTGACCAGTCACCAGCACTTCGATCACTGGCAGGCGCTGGAGGCGGTGGCCGCCGCCAACGGCGCGCCGACCGCCGCCAACGAGATCGACGCGGAGCCGCTGCCGGTCAAACCGGACCGTTTGCTGTCGGGCGGTGACACCGTGCAGATCGGTGAGCTCGCCTTTGACGTCATCCATTTGCGCGGGCATACCCCGGGATCGATCGCGCTGGCCCTGGACGGCCCGGCGACCGGCGGCGTCACCCAATTGTTCACCGGCGACTGCCTGTTCCCGGGCGGCGTCGGCAAGACTTGGCAGCCCGGCGATTTCACCCAGCTGATCGAGGACGTCAGCACCCGGGTGTTCGACGTCTATGACGACTCCACCGTCATCTACCCCGGCCACGGTGACGACACGGCGTTGGGCGCCGAACGTCCCCACCTGGGCGAATGGCGCGAGCGGGGCTGGTAACCGCGCGGCCCCAGGACGCTAGGACGTGGTGTGCACGATCAGCACGTCGGTCTTGGCCCGACGCGAGACGTTGGCCGGCACCGATCCCAGCAGCCGGCCGGCGATCGTGCTCAAGCCGACGTTGCCGACCACGAGCAGATCGGCCTGTTCCTCCTCGGCGAGGTGCACCAGCGCGTCGACCGGGGCCCCGACAATGGGGCGCTCGTCAATATTCTGCGCACCGGCGGCGTGGGCGCGGTCCTTGGCGTCACGCAGAATCGCGTAAATCGGCGCGGTCCCCGAAACCTTGTAGCTCTCGTCGCGCAGGACGTCGGCCGCCCGGGCGTCCTCGTGTTGGGGCAAATACGCCGACGCCACGATCAGCTTGGCGTCCGAACCGGCGATCTGTGCCGCCTTCTCTACCGCGCGCATCGACGAATCCGAGCCATCGGTTCCTACCACCACAGTCCGATAGGCGCCCATTTACCCTCCCAGTTTCGGTTGGTCAGCCAACCCAAGACAGTAGCGCGTTTGCTCGTTGCGCAGGAGGCAGATTAGCCACACCGCGCGGCGTGGCGCGCCCGCTATTTGCGGTCACTGGCTGGGCCAACGGACAATATCGGCAATGGCAAAACAATCAAAAGCGCGCGGCCACCGTGGAAGGCATTGCATTAAGCCGCTTTTCGCCAATGTCGGCACGAACAATGAATGCGCCGGGCGCAGTTTGTGAGCCGTTACATGAGCCGCGCCCTAAAGTAACAACCATCATGTCCATGCCCACCCTCGAGCCCACTCTCGAGCCGCGCGCCGGGGATGTCGGCGCCGAGCCCGGGCCCGGGGGCACGCGCGGCAGGTTGCTGGATCCCTGCACGATCGCCCTGTTCGCCACCGTTGTCAGCGCCGCCTGGGCCTGTCGGCCGTCGCTGTGGTTCGACGAGGGGGCGACGATATCGGCATCGGCGAGCCGGACACTGCCGGAGTTGTGGCGGTTGCTCAGCCACATCGACGCCGTCCACGGGGCGTACTACCTGCTGATGCACGGCTGGTTCGCCCTGTTCCCGCCCACCGAGTTCTGGTCGCGTTTCCCGAGCTCGCTGGCCGTCGGTGCCGCCGCGGCCGGGGTCACGGTCTTCACCAGGCAGTTCTCCACCCGGCCCACCGCGGTCTGCGCGGGGGCGGTCTTCGCCATCCTGCCGCGCACCACCTGGGCGGGTATGGAGGCCCGTCCGTACGCCTTCGTGGCCGCGGCGGCGGTGTGGCTGACGGTGTTGTTCGTCGCCGCCGTTCGGCGCAACCGGCCGCGCGGCTGGGTTTGGTACGCGCTGGGGTTGATGCTGGCGATCCTGCTCAACCTCAACCTGGTGCTGTTGGTGCCGGTGTACGGCGCCCTGCTGCCGCTGCTCGCCCCGAAGGGCGCGCGCAAAGCTCCGGCGCTCTGGTGGACCGCCGGCTCCGTCGCCGCGGTGGCGGCCATGACGCCGTTCATCCTGTTCGCGCACCACCAGGTGTGGCAGGTGAACTGGATCTATCCCGTCAGCTGGCATTACGCCTTCGACATCATCCTGCGCCAGTACTTCGACCACAGCGTGGCGTTCGCGATCGCCGGCGCGGTGCTGATCGTCGCGGCGGTCGCGACCCGGCTGGCCGGGGTGCCGGCCCCGGCCGGCGACCTCCGCCGGTTGCTGGTCATCGCCACGGCGTGGATGGTGATTCCCACCGCGCTGGTCGTCGTGTATTCGGCCGTCATCGAGCCGATCTACTACCCGCGCTACCTGATCTTCACCGCACCCGCGATGGCCGTCGTCTTGGCCGTCTGCATCGTCACCCTCGCCCGCCGGCCCTGGCCGATCGCCGGCGCCGTGCTGTTGTTCGCCGTCGCCGCCGTGCCGAATTACCTGTTCGTACAACGGTGGCCGTACGCCAAGGAGGGCTGGGACTACAGCCAGGTGGCCGATCTGATCAGCTCGCACGCCGCCCCCGGCGACTGCCTGATGGTGGACAACACCGTCCCGTGGAAGCCCGGGCCGATTCGCGCGCTGCTGGCCACCCGGCCGGCGGCCTTCCGGTCGTTGGTCGACGTCGAGCGCGGCGTCTACGGGCCGAAGGTCGGATCGCTGTGGGACGGGCACGTCGCCGTGTGGCTGACGACCGCCAAAATCAACAAATGCCCGGCGATCTGGACGATCACCAATAGGGACAATTCGCTGCCGGACCATCAAGCCGGCCCATCGCTACCGCCCGGATCCGCGTTCGGGCGCGCCCCGGCGTACCGATTCCCGGGCTACCTCGGCTTCCACATCGTCGAACGGTGGCAATTCCACTACTCGCAGGTTGTCAAGTCCACGCGGTGATTTCGCCGCTGACCGAGCTCAACGCCCGGTGCCGACCGGCTGGGCTTGGCGGGTGGCGCGCGTCGCAGCGTAGGACACCGCCACGCCGGCGGCGCTCAACGCGGTGAACACCGTAAAGAGCAGGTGCGCGGCCATCCCCTCGCCGCCGGTGGCGGTGTTGACGACGACGCCCGCCAATCCTGCGCCGATCGC
>NZ_LZKV01000044.1:0-26099 GCF_001672995.1 Mycobacterium sp. 1482292.6
CACCGCCGCGTTGGGCCCGGGCAGGTGGCGTTGCAGCCCCTCGCGCATCTGCGGGATCACCCAGGAGAACTGGGCGATGGTGTGCTCGGGCTCGACGTCGACCATCCGCACCCCGGAGTACGAATGCTGGTATTCGACGATGAACCGCAGCACGGCGTCGAGCTTGTCCACGCCCTTCAGGCCCGCGGTGGCCTTCACCAAACCGCTTTCGAAGATCTGGCGCTCGTAGGCCGAAAACGCCGACAGCAGCTCCTCTTTGGAGGCGAACCAGCGATACAGCGTCGGGCGGGACACCCCGGCCTGGGTGGCGACGTCGGACAGGCTGAGCTTGGTCTTGCCGTTACGGCCGAGCACCTCGGCGGTGGCCGCCAGAATCCGCTGACGGGTCGAGGTGTCGGTGTCGGCGATCGTAGTCGCCCGGGCCGGCTGGCTCATGATTCAGACTTTTCGCGGTGTCGCCGAGGTGTCATGGTCATTCGCTCCCACGTTAGGCCCGAGGCGGGCGCCGGCGCACCAGCACCGACTGCTGGATGGCGCCGACCGCGCCCTGCTCGTCGAACAACGTGCCGATGGTCGTGCCGATGCCGTCCGGCCCGTAGCTGGTCTCCGCCCGGATGCCGATCCAGTCGCCGTCGGGAACACGAAACACATGCACCGCCAGATCGGTGTTGAGGAACGTCCATTTGGTGATGTCGAGCTTGCTGCCGATGCCGTTGGCGCAGTCGGCCACCGCGAACAGCCGTTCCAGCTGCGTCATGGACTCGCCGTTGACCAGGTCGACGGTCGGGTTGATCCAGGATTCGCCGGGGCCTTCGCTCAGCGGCTCGGTCAGCCACAGCCACTCCAAGCTGTGCACATAGTTGCGGTCCCAGTCGCGCGCCTTCAGGTTGCGATTGAAGGCCTCGGCCCGGGGCCGGGGCAGTGGCGCCGCGGCGTGCGCGATCGGTTCCGTGTCCTGGTGCTGCAACCGCCACCCGCTGGCGCGCGCCACCGGCCGCGGGGCGCCGTCGGGACCGGGGGCCAGCATTTCGGCGCCGAGCAATTCGATCTGCTTGCCGGGGCGCTGCACGTCGGCGCGCACCCACAGGTCGCCCTCGGCCGGGACCCCGCCCAGCAGGTCGATGACCACGCGGGACAGCCGGGTGTCGTCGCGCTGCTCGCACCGCTCCAGCGCCCGGACCAACAGCGCCGATACCGGACCGCCGTGCTGGATCGCCGCCGACCAGGTGCCGCGCGCCAGATCGGTCGCCCTGAACTTCTCGCCCAGCGCGGCGGCGTCATCGCCGGCCGGGTCGATCAGCTCGTAGTAGGCGTCGGTCATCGTCAACCTCTCGGGTCAGGGCAGGCCGGCGCCGGGGGTGGTCACCGTGACCGCGTCCAGCCGCGAAAGCCGCGTGCCGGCCAGGCGCTGAGGATAGGCCTCCGTGCTCGACAACAAAAACAGCGTGCGGCGCTGCGGACCGCCCAGCGCGCAGGCGATGGCGACCCGCTCGCCCATGTCGATGCGATCGGTCACCTCGCCGCCGGCCACGATCCGCTCGAACTGGTGGGCCAGCGTCATCGACGCCCACACCCCACCCTCGGCGTCCAGCGCGATGCCGTCGGGCGGCCCGTCCAGGCCGTCGGCGAAAACTCGTCGGTCGGACAGTCCACCGTCGGCGCCGATGGAGAACGCGGAGAGCCGCCGGCCGGTCGACTCGGCGACGATCAGCGTCTTGCGGTCCGGGGTGATCGCCATCCCGTTGGGGAAGTCGAGGTCGTCGGCCACGACGGTGGCGCTGTCGTCGGGGTCGAGCCGGATGATGACGCCGCCGTGCAACGCCTGGCAGCCGATGTAGGCGCGGCCCGCGTCGTCGATGACCATGTCGCCGAGGTTGGCCGGCGCCACGTCCGCGAGATCGGCGATGGTGACCACGGTTTCGCCGTCATAGCGCAGCACCTGCCGGTCCTCGGTCGAGGCGATCAGCAGCGACCCGTCGGGCCGAAAGCCCAGGCCGGACGGCGAATACCCGGGCAGCGGCAGCGTGGTCAGTGATCCGCCCATGGTCGCGGTGTGCACCGCCTCGCCCAGCATGTCCGAGAACCACAGCAGGCCCTCGAACCAGCGCGGGCCCTCGCCGAAGCAGAAACCGTTGGCCAGCGGCTCGGGGATCATCGGTCCCCGCCTGGCGCGTCGCGGTCTGCTTTACAAAACACCGAAAAAGTGTCATGCACCGCGGGTGTCGGTGTCAATCTGCCGATCGGGCGAGCTCGCGGGCCACGGCCTGGTGATAGGCGTCGATCTTGGCGGGATTGGCCTGCATGAAGAGCTGATCGGGCAGCGGGGCGTGCTTGTACGCCTCGATCGTCATGGTGCGGGAGAACAGCGTGACGTCCTGCCCCGGCCTGGTGAAGTGGTAGGAGACCGTGATGCGCCCCTCCATGCCGCCGTTGCCGTCGCGGTCATGGCCCAGGCGGCCGACCGAGGTGAACACGAACCGCGTCGGGCGCACCGCGGCGGCCAGCTGCCAGGTGAAGACCCGGTCGCCGTCGGGGCCGGCCTCCTCCCAGGTGTCACCGACCTTGAGCGGGAGCTGCGGCAAGTTGGCGATGTGCGCGCTGCCGGGATAGGTCTTGGTCCAGTTCTGCGGATTGGTGACGAAGTCGTACACCGTTTCGGCGGACTGGGTGAACGCGGTTTCCGAGGTGGTGGTCACGATACCCAATTGGGTTGCCTCCCTAGGCTTTCGGCCGTCTTACCGGTGCGGCGGGCCGGCGTCTTGTTAGCCAAGCTTTACAAATCCTACTCAAAGTGTCACGCTGAGCGCTGAGCTGCGAGCGCGAGAGGTGAACGGGATTGACGAAGGCGTCTGAGGAATCCGCGCAGACCGAGTGGACCGTGCAGGGCCTGCTGGACCTGTTCGACGTCCAGGAAGACGGGCAGGACAAGTTCACCGGCGAGACCGGCATCGCGGCGGGCGACGAACGCCAGGTGGTGGAGGGCACCCAGGTGCTCGCGCAGGCGATCGTCGCGGTGGCCAAACGCTTCCCCGACAAGTCGGTGCGCTCGGCGCACGCCGTCTTCTCGCGCGCGATCACCGTCGGCCCGCCCATCGAACTGGTTCTCGACGTCGTGGCCGAGGGCCGTTCCACCGCCACCGCGGTGGTCGCCGTGCATCAGAACGGCCGGCGCTGCCTGAGCATCACGGTGCTGGCCGACGTGCCCACCGACGACGTCATCCGGCACCACCTGCCGCGCCCCGACGTCGCCGGCCCGGCGGACGCGAACCACTCGCCGATGCCGATGGTCGGTCGCGAGCTGCGCCTCGTCGACGTCGTCGACGTCAACAGCCCCGACGAGGTCGGCCCGCCGGAGCTCTATGCGTGGCTGCACTACGACCCGATCCCCACGCGCGACGAGTTGGCCAAGGCGCTGCTCGCGTACTTCACCGGCCACCTGGGCATCTCGACCACCATGCGGGCGCACGAGGGCATCGGCACCGCGCAGGCCCACCTGACCGTGTCGACCGCGCCGATGAGCATCTCGGTCGCCTTCCACGAACCCGTGGACTGGACCGGATGGCTGCTCTACACCCACGAGAGCACCCAGGTCGGCGCGGGCATGTCATACGTGCGCGGGACCGTGCATTCCGAAGAGGGCGAGCTGCTGGCCTCCTTCGCCCAGGAGGCGCTGATCCGCCCGCTGCGCACCAGCGACACGGCGATCGACTCCCGCGCGCGGTTCTAAGGCTATGCGGTTCACCATCACCCACCCGATGCACAGTCATCCGTACAACCCGGAGCTGGTGAGCGGGGACGGGATCGGCAAGGTGGCCGCCGCGACCGAGGCGGCCGGAATCCACGGTTTCGGCTTCACCGACCATCCGGCGCCCTCGCAGCGCTGGCTGGAAGCCGGCGGACACGATGCGTTGGATCCCTTTGTCGCCTTGGGTTTCGCGGCGGCGACGACGTCCACGCTGCGGCTGATCCCTAACATCGTGGTGCTGCCGTACCGAAACCCGTTCGTGGTGGCCAAGTCCGGCGCCACCCTGGACCTGCTCTCGGGTGGGCGGTTCACGCTCGCGGTGGGCGTGGGTTACCTCAAGCGCGAGTTTGCGGCCCTGGGCGTCAGCTACGACGAGCGCGCCGAGCTGTTCGAGGAGTCGCTGCAGGTGATCCGGGCCATCTGGACCGGCGACGATATCTCCTTTGACGGCAAGCATTTCAGCGCGCGTGGCATCACCGCGCATCCCCGCCCGGTCAGCGATCCGCACCCGCCGATCTGGATCGGGGGCAACACGTCGTCCTCGCGACAGCGGGTGGCCCAGTACGGCGACGGGTGGTGCCCGTTCCCCGCGCCGCCGCAGCTGGCCCAGACGGCCGGCACCGCCGTCATCGACTCGGTGTCGAAGCTCGCCGACGGCATCGACGACCTGCGACGCAGATGCGATGCCGCGCAACGGGATTGGTCGTCGATCGACATCACATTCACCAACTTCGAGGGCGGCAACATCACCGACGACGACTTCAACGCCGACGCCTACCTGCACGGCTTGGAGAAGCTGGAGAAGCTGGGCGTCACGTGGGTCAGCGTTCACCTGCCCGGTGACAGCCTGACGCACGCGCTCGAAACCCTCGACCGGTTCCGCACCCTGGTCATCGACGCGGCCTGATGGACTTCTCCCGCGTCGACCTTTCGCCCGAGGATCAGAAATTCCTCGATGAGACCCGGGCGTTCATGGCCGAACACGTCACCGACGAGGTGCTTCGGCGCGATCGTGAGACCGGTGAAAACTTCAGTGAGCCGGTGCATCTGGCGCTAGGCGAAGCGGGTTATCTGACGTCGGACTGGTACCAGGAGTCCGAAGGGGGATTCGACCCGGTGCGCCGGCGAATCTTCCACCTCGAGATCGGTCGCGCCCACACCCCGTGGTTCCACTGGGGCACCACGGCGGTGGTCGCGCGGTTGGTCAAGCAATTCGGCGCGCCAGAACTCGCCGACGCGATCCTGCCGGGCGTGCTGTCCGGGGAGATCCGGCTCTGCCTGGGCTACACCGAACCCGAGGGCGGGTCCGACGTCGCCACCTGCAAGACCCGGGCCGTGCGGGAGGCGGATGGGTCTAGCTGGATTATCAATGGCTCCAAGATGTTCACCTCGAACGCGCAGAACGCCAAGTACGTCTTCCTGCTCACCAACACCAATCCGCAAGGCCCGAAACACAAGAACCTCACCATGTTCCTGGTGCCGCTGGATTCGCCAGGCATCGAGATCCAGGGCATCCGCACGCTGGACGGTGACCGCACCAACATCGTCTATTACAGCGACGTGCGGGTCGACGACCTGTACCGGATCGGTGAGGTCAACGGCGGCTGGACGGTGATGCGGTTCGCCCTCGACGCCGAACACGGCATCACCGACCCCCAAGACCATGGCCTGCAGAACATTTCGATGCTCTCGGAGCACGGCCACCTGATGGCCGAGGTGGCCGACGGGGTCGCGGCGATTCTGTCGAGACCCGATGCGACGGGCCGGCGGCCGATCGACGACGACGCGATCAAATACCGGCTCGGGCGCAGCATGGCCCGCATCGAGGCCGCCATGTCCACCCCCGGAATGTATGGGCGGGTGGCGCTCATCCAGACCATGCGTGAGGTGTCCCAGGAACTGATGGACCTGCTCGGGACGGCATCGGCATTGCCCACCGACACACCGGGTTCGGCGGACTTCGCCGATAATGGTGCCATCGAGTTCATCTTCCGGCACGCCGTGCCCGCCGGCATCTACGGCGGCACCATGGAGGTGTTCCGCAACATGATTGCCCAGCACGAGCTGGGGCTCGGGCGTCCTAGCTACGGGCGCTGACCGGCAGTTCGGCCGTCACCTCGACGCGGGTCTCGTCGAAACTCAGAAACCCCGTGATGGGCAGGCTTTCCGGCGGCGGGCCGGGGTAGCTCCACGCGACGTCGGCCACGACATGGTCGCCCGAGGCGAACGACCAGTACGTCGCGAAACCTTTGTAATTGCAGTAACTCTCGGTCTCGGAGCGCCGCAGCAGATCGGTGCGCACGTGAGCCGGATCGACGTAGAGCCGCGGGGCGAGCGCGGTCTCAAACACGATCACCGTGTCGTCGGTGTCCACCAGCGTGGCGCCCTCGACGCGGACGCGCAGGCGCCGCCGGGTCGGACGGCAATCGACGCGGTGATAGGGATTGGGCGGGTAGTGCACGAGCCTGCGCCCCTCTTCCAGCCAGGTGTCGACCGCGTCCCAGGGCACCTGTACGAAACCCGGCGCTTCGGGTTCGGGCTCGCTCGGTAGGTCGCCGACCTCGTCGGCGGCGAAGGCGTAGCTCAGCGGCCGGCCCCGGCGGTGCACCATCAGCGCCCGCTCGGTGTCGATCACCACCCGCCCGTCCTTGACGGCCTGCACCCGCCGGGGATGCGGTTCGACGTAGACGACGTCATCGGGGATCGCGGGCGAGAAGCGTCCCGCGGGATCGCTGCTGAGCGGACCCCGCCCGGCCACCAGACTCATGTGTGCCTCCCGGTTGCTTGCCCTCGCTCTAGCCAATCATGGGCGTCGCCGCGACGGGGCGGGGGCGCGTTGGATCCGGATGTCGGCCGAGCGCTTTCCCGGTGCGCCGGTGTCGGTGGTCACGCGTACCCCGACGGCCCGGCCGGTGTCGGCGTCGACGAACGCCAGCCTGGTGGGACCGTCTTGCAGGTAGGCGTCTCCCCACTGCACCAGCGCCATGAACACCGGCAGGAAGTCCTCGCCGGCCTCGGTCAGGCGGTACTCGTCGCGGGCGCGCTGCCCCGGCTCCCGGTAGGGCACCCGCGCGACGATGCCCGCCGCCTCGAGCTGCTTGAGCGCCCGCGATACCGCCGGTGCCGACGTCGCGATGCGTTCCACGAAATCCTCGAACCGTGTTGTGCCGAAGAACAATTCGCGGACTACCTGGAACGCCGTCTTGGTGCTCAGCAGTTCGAGGACCTTCGACATCGAACAGCCTTCACCGATCGACCACTGCCGGCGATCCCGCAGCCGGTTCTCGAACTCCATCACGATCCCCTTTTGGCTAACGCTTGCGTTATCCAGCATATCGTGCTTGTATCTTACTAACGACATCGTTAGTCAGCAGGGAGCTAGGAAAATGTCATCGGATCAGCTGTTCCTCATCACCGCGGCGACGGGCAATACCGGTGCGCCCACCGTCGAGTTTCTGCTCGCCGCCGGGCACCGGGTGCGCGCGTTCGTGCACCGCATCGACCAGCGCTCCGAGGCGCTGGCGGGCCTGGGCGCGGAGATCGTCGAGGGTGACCTGCTCGACTTTCACGCCGTCAGCTCCGCGATGACCGGCGTCAGCGCCGCCTACTTCTGCTACCCGATCGCCCCGGGCAGCCTGCTGCCGGCCACGGCCATCTTCGCCCAGGCCGCCAGCGAGGCGGGCGTGCGAGCGGTGGTCAACATGTCCCAGATATCCGCGCGGCGTGAGGCGAAAAGTCATGCCGCACAGCAGCACTGGATCGCCGAGCGATTGCTGGACCGGTTCGCCTTCGGTACCACGCATCTGCGTCCGACCTTCTTCGCCGAGTGGCTCAAATGGCAATGGTCGCGCAGTGGCGACGAGGGCGTGCTGCGGCTGCCGTTCGGCACCGGGCGCCACGCTCCCATCGCCGGGCGCGACCAGGGCGGCGTCATCGCGGCCATCCTGCAGAACCCGGCCCCGCACGATCGGCAGATTTATCCGCTGGTGGGCGCCGAGGAACTCGACCACTACGGGATCGCCGAGCAGATGTCGGAGGCGCTCGGCATCGCGGTGCGCTACGAGCCGATCGGGATCCCCGCCTTCGCCGCGGCGCTGACCGCGCAGGGCCGCCCGGAGTTCTTCGTCCAGCACCTCAGCAGCGTCGCGCAGGACTACCAGGACGGCGTCTTCGCGGGAGAGAACAACCTGGTCGAGGTGATCAGCGGGCGCAGCCCGATGACCGTCGCCGACTACGTCGACGCCAACCGCGCCGCCTTCGACCGCGACGGCAGCTTCGCGGTGCGGCAGGCGAGCTGAGGCCGCACCGACGGGGGACGCGTGCGCCCCGGCAGGACGACAGGGTAGGAACTTACCCATGGCGGGACCGGTAGCAGGCGTCAAAGTCGTCGAACTCGGGGTCTGGGTGGCCGGCCCGGCCGCCGGCGGCATCCTGGCGGACTGGGGCGCCGACGTGATCAAGATCGAGCCGCCCACCGGTGATCCGGCGCGCATGTTCGGCCGCATGCTGGGCTGCGATCTGGGCCTGAACCCACCGTTCGAGATGGACAACCGGTCCAAGCGCAGCGTGGTACTGGACCTGGGCACCGACCCGGGCCGCGCCACCGCCCTCGAATTGCTCTCCGACGTAGACGTTTTCCTGACCAACGTGCGCCCCGGCGCCCTGCAGCGCCTCGGCCTGGACTTCGAGTCGGTGTCGGCGGCCAACCCCCGCCTGGTCTACGGGCTCATCACCGGATACGGCGAAAGCGGGCCCGACGCCGATCGCGCCGCCTTCGACGTGGCCGCCTTCTGGTCGCGGGCCGGGGTGGCGCACCTGCTCACCCGCCCCGGCGACACGCCCCCGTTCCAGCGCGGCGGCATGGGCGACCACTCCGCCGGGATGACGATGGCCGCGGCCGTGTGCGCGGCGCTGCTCGCGCGCGAACGCACCGGGACGGGCCAACTGGTCACGACCTCGCTGTACCGGCAGGGCGCCTACACCGTCAGCTTCGACCTCAACACCTATCTGATGAGCGGCCAGCCGATCGCGATCGGCCAGCGCGAAACGATGGGCAACCCGTGCATGAACAACTACGCCGCCTCCGACGGGCGGCGGTTCTGGATCGTCGGCCTGGAGCCCGAGCGGCACTGGCCGGCGCTGTGCCGCGCGGTGGGCCGGCCCGAGTGGCGCGACGACCCGCGCTTCGCCGATGCCCGGGCCCGCGCCGCGAACTCGGCCGCGCTGATCGCCGCGCTGGATGACATCTTCGCGACGCGGCCCCTCGACGAGTGGGCGCAGATCTTCGCCGGCGAACCGGATTTCTTCTGGTCGCCGATCAACACCCTGGAGGACGTCGTCGCCGACGAGCAGTTCCACGCCGCGGGCGGAATCGTTTATGTGCCCGACGCCGCCGACGAACACGCCTCCGTGCCGATGGTCGCCACGCCGGCGGACTTCCACGGGACGCCCTGGGCACCGCGTTCTGCGGCACCGGAACTCGGGCAGCACACCGAGGAAGTCCTGGCCGACCTCGAGGCGCGCCGCGGTTCCTGACGGCCCGCCCGGAGCTTTACAAATTTCGCCGGAAGTGTCACGCTGTCCGGTGAGCCGCGTCGCCCCGTGCGGGATGCGGCTCCAGCCCCTGGGAAACCCCATGACAAGCGCGTGAGACCCGCCAGCGGACCGCGGCGGGTGGTGGTGAGGAATGGATCGATGGTCGCTCCGACGTTCGACATCAGCAAGAGCAGCGCCGCGGAAACAACCCGCGCCAACGGCGAGGGTCTGCGTTACCGACTCGACGTGGTGGCGGCCAGCGCCGTCGATGTCGTGCAATCGGCGGGCGGCTGGCTCTACGACCGGGCGATGGCCGGTTGGGAGGTGACCGTGCTGCTCCCGCGTGGTTGCGACACCCGGTCGCTGCGGATCCTGGGGGTGCGGGCAGTGGACCTCGAGCCGGAGCTCGCCGGGCTGGGGGAGGGCTCGACGAGCCTGGCCGTCAGCGCCGAGGCGTTCACCGCCGACGCCCGGGTGCGGGCCGTGGTCCTCGAGGCGCTGGACAACCGGCTGACCGAGGTCGCGCTGTGGGGCGACGGGTGGCCGCTGGGCGTGGCCCGCGCGACCACCCGGGCGCAGCATCTGCTCAGCGGCGCGGCCCGCATGTTCAAGGGCTATGCGCTTGCGGCGGCGGGCATTCCGGTCACGACGGTCGGCGCCACCGAGGCGCTGCTGTGCGACGTGGGTTCGGGGTCCGACTCAGAGCTGATCCGGCTCGACTAGGCCATGAAGAAGTACTTCCGACACACGCTGCTCTACCTGCACGAGACGATCTCGCTGGGATCCGGGCGAAGTGAGGAGTTCACCGAGATCTTCGCCGACACCTATCAACCGATGATGGAACAACTCGGCGCCCGGCTCTTCGCGATCTGGGAAGCCACGCCGTACAACGGCCACTGGCCGCAGGCGACGATCATCTGGGAGATCGACGGGTTCGCCGATTACGCCAGGATCGGCGCCGCGCAGGCCCGCGGCGGCAGCCACGAGGCCGCATCCGGAAAATGGGCGGCATTCCTGGCCGACATCGGCGCCTCGGGGGAGGGTCGCATCATGTACCCCGGCCCCAGCAACAAGACGCTGACCCAACTGCGCGAGGCCAATTTCACTGCGCCACTGGTGATTCAAGAGATCATGCAGACCAAACCGGGCCGCCAGGACGACTACATCCGCGAACTGGAGCGGCTCTACGTTCCCTGGTCGGAACGCACCGGTAAGCGCTGGCTCGGTTCGTTCACCACGACCTTCCGCTACAACGAGGTCATCCACTACTGGGCGCTGGACGGCGGCTGGGACTGCTTCGCCGAGCACTACCCCTCCTGGAAAGAGAGCCCGCCCGCCGAGATCGTCACCTGGATGAGCGTGGCCCCCGCGTTGCGCGACGGCTGGGAGGATTCCATTCTGCAGGCCCTACCGCCCTCGCCGCTGCAGTGACGGAGATACGGAAACCTTTGATAGTCAAGGACTTCAGCTACGATCCCTTCGATGCGGCGGTGATGGCGAACCCGTTGCCGTACTACCGGATCCTGCGTGATCACCACCCGGTGTACTACATGCCGCAGTGGGACACCTTCGCCCTGTCGCGTTTCGAGGACATCTGGACGGTGCTGGAAGTCAACAACGGCACCTTCGTCGCCTCGGAAGGGACGTTGCCGCCGGCATCGGTTCTGGCGCAACACAACAGCGGCCCGGTCGCCGACCCGCCGCTGCACCCGTTGCCGTTCCATGCCATGTTCGACGCCGACCTGTACGGCGAGATCCGGCGGACCCACTCCCGGCCGTTTCGGCCGCGGGCGGTCACCGACCTCGAGGGCCGCATCCGCGCGCTGGCCAACGAACGCCTCGACGCCCTGCTGCCGGACGGGTCGTTCGACCTGACCCAGGACTACGGCGGCATCGTGGTGGCCGCCATCGTCTGCGAATTGTGCGGCATCCCCACCGATCTCGCGCCGCAGGTCCTCGCCACCGTCAACGCCGGCAGCCTCGCCCAGCCCGGCGAAGGCGTGGACACCGGGCAGGCTCGGCCCAACTACTTCGAATATCTGCTGCCCGCGGTCCAGCGTCGCCGCGCCGATTCTTCCGGCGGACCGCTCGACGTTGTCGACGGCCTGCTCGGCTATCACCTGCCCGACGGCAGCGCGCTCGACGACATGGAAGTCGCGACCCAGATGCTGTGCATCTTCATCGGGGGAACCGAGACGGTGCCCAAAATCGTCGCCCACGGCCTCTGGGAGCTCAGCCGCCGGCCCGACCAGCTGGCCGCCGTGCGCGCCGACCTGGAGAACAACGTGCACATCGCGCGCGACGAGATGATCCGATTCTGCGCGCCGGCGCAGTGGTTCGCGCGAACGGTGCGCAAGCCCTTCGAGATTCACGGCGAGACCCTCAGCCCGGGCCAGCGCGTCATCACCCTGCTCGCATCCGCGAACCGCGACGAGCGCGAATACCCCGATCCCGACGAGTTCATCTGGGACCGGCCCATCCGCCGCTCGCTGGCGTTCGGCCGCGGCCAGCACTTCTGCATCGGATATCACCTGGCGCGGCTGGAAGTGGCTGTGCTGCTACAGGAATGGCTGCGCCGGGTCCCCGACTACGCGATCAACAGCCAAGCCGCCACCCGGCTGCCGTCCAGCTTCCAATGGGGCTGGAACAACATCCCGGTGGAGGTCTGACGTGTGGTCCTACCGGATCATGGCCCCGTATCAGTTCGAGCGCAACACGATTGATGACACGACGCCCGAGGTCCTGGCCGACGGACAGGTGCTGCTGCGGTTTTCGGCCGCGGGGGTCTGCGGCAGCGACCTGCCCGCCTTTCGCGGCGCCAAGGGCCGCATCCCGGGCGACGACGGCCGCAGCGGCCCCGAGAAGGACGGCTTCCCCATCCACGAGGTCGCCGGCGAGGTGATCGCCAGTCGGCATCCCGCGCACCGCCCCGGCGATCACGTGGTCGGCTGGGCGTCCGGGTTCGACGGCATGATGGAACGCATCGTCAGCAACGGCGACGGGCTGGCGCCCTACGATCCGGCGCTGACCCCCGCCCAGGCGGTGGGGCTGCAACCCCTGGCCTGCGTCCTGTACGCCTGCGAGCAACTCGGCGACCTGGCCGGTCGGCACGTCGCGATCATCGGGCAGGGATCGATCGGGCTGTTGTTCTCCTATGTCGCCAAGGCGGCGGGTGCGCGGCGGGTCACCGGCGTCGACCCGATCGACCGCCGCGATGTGGCAAGGGCTTTCGGGGTCGACGACGCGGTGCGCGCCACCAGTGACCGCTGGGTGAGTCAGCTCGATCCCTCTGACCGCGCCGACGTCGTCATCGAGGCCGTCGGCCACCAGGTCGCGACCCTGACCCATGCGATCGACGCCGCCGCCCCCGGCGGCACCGTGTTCTACTTCGGCGTCGCCGACGACGAGATGTACCCGATCAACATGCGGGCGATGCTGCGCAACAACCTGACCCTGAAATCCGGTGTGACGCTGGACCGCCGGCGGATGCTGGAGCTGGCGGGCAAGTTCGCCGCCGAGCACCCGTGGCTGCTGGGCGCCTACCTGACCCACACGTTCGGCATCGACGGGGTGCAGGACGCCTTCGAGCTGGCCTGTCGGCCGGACCCCGACCGCATCAAGATCGCGATCGCCGGATGAGCCGACCATGACGGACAGCACGCCGAGCAATCTGCAGCTGGCGCTGGGCCGCAAGACCCCGATATTCGGCGGCTGGGTCACCGGCCCCACGGCGCTGGGGCCCGAGGAATTCGCCCGCGCCGGTTACGATTACGTCGGCTTCGATGCCCAACACGGCTATCTCGACGACGCCGCCATCGCCGAACTCCTGCGCCGCACCGAGCGCCTGCCCGTCGGCACCGTGGTGCGCCTGCCCAACGCCGACGCCGCACCGATCGGACGGGTGCTGGACGCCGGCGCGGACGCCGTCGTCATCGCGATGATCGAGTCGGCGGACCAGGCCGCGGCGGCGGTGGCCGCGGCCCGGTACCCGCCGCGGGGGGTGCGCAGCTTCGGCCCGCTGCGCGCCAGCCTGGGGCACGATCCCGCCGCCCACGAGTCGCGCGTCAGCGTGTTCGCGATGATCGAGACCGCGGCGGCGCTATCCGGCATCCACGAGATCTGCGCCGTCGACGGCCTCACCGGAATCTACGTCGGCCCGGCCGATCTGGCCATCTCACTGGGCGCCGGGGTCGTCGGCGCCACCCGGCATCCGCAGGTGCTGGACGCGATCGTGCGCGTCCACCGGGCCGCGTCCGACGCGGGCCTGGTCACCGGCATTCACGCCGGGGACGGCAAGACGGGCCACGCCATGGCGCAGCTGGGGTTCGGCATGATCACCCTGGCCGCCGAGTCGCAAGCGCTGCGGCGCGGCGCCGCCGAACATTTGCGCGAGGCGACGCAATGACCCACGACGACCACGAGGAAATCCGGGAGCTGCTCGCCGGCTACGCCCTAGCCCTTGACGCCGGCGACGTCGAGGAGTGCGTGCAGCTGTTCGCGCCCGACGGCGAATTTCTGGTCTACGGCAAGACCTTTGCCGGCCGCGACGCGATCGCGGGCATGTTCCGCGACGCGGCCCGCGGCCTGCACCTGACCGGAAGCGCGCGCATCGAGGTCGACGGGCAGCGCGCCACCGCCCGATCACAGGTGCTGTTCGTCCGCGCCGGCGACCTGCAACTGCGGCCCGCCCTCTACGACGACGAGCTGACCCGCATCGACGGGCGGTGGCGCTTCGCGCGGCGCCGCTGCCGCTTCGTCACGAGCGCCGGGCTGGCCAACAGCCCCGAGGTGAGTCCAGCATGAACCGACGCGTCGCACTGGTGACCGGCGCCGCCGGCGGGCAGGGCTGGGCCATCGCGAAACGCCTGCGCGACAAGGGCTTCGCGGTGGCCGCCTGCGACCGCCGGGCCGACGAGCTGCGCGCCACGGTCGGCGACGCAGGCGACGACGGCGTGTTCGCCGTCGAGCTCGACGTCACCTCGCCCGAGCAGTGGGACTCCGCCGTGGCGGAGGCCGTCGGCCGGTTCGGATCGCTGAGCACGCTGGTCAACTGCGCCGGCGTGCTGCACCGGGCACCGTTGAGCGAGGAGACGGCCGAAGGCTTCGAAAATGCCTGGCGCGTCAACTGTCTGGGCCCATTCCTCGGAATACGCGCGGCGCTGCAACACCTGCGCGAGGCGCCGAACGCGTCGGTCGTCAACATCTGCAGCACCGGCGCCATCCGGCCCTTCCCGCAGCACGCCGCGTACGGGTCGTCGAAGTGGGCCCTGCGCGGGCTGACCCAGACCGTCGCGGCCGAACTCGCGCCCGCCGGCATCCGGGTCAACGCCGTCTTCCCCGGGCCCATCGCCACGACGATGCTGGACGAGGCCACCCAGACACGGCTGGCCGCGGCGTCGATGGTCGGCCGGATCGGCGAGGCCGGTGAGGTCGCCGACGCCGTCGCCTTCTTGGTCTCCGATGAGGCGTCGTTCATCACCGGCTCCGAACTGGTCATCGACGGTGGCCAATGCCTGCAGATCCGATGATCGACATCTCGATCGGCATCATCGGCGCCGGTCCCGGTGGCCTGGCGCTGGGAATCATGCTGTCACGGGCAGGTTTTGATGACTTCACCATCTTCGACCGCGAGGACGGCGTCGGGGGCACCTGGCGGATCAACACCTATCCGGGACTGGCCTGCGACGTCAAATCGCACCTCTACTCCTACTCGTTCGACCTGAACGCCGACTGGTCGAGGCTGTGGTCGGGGCAGCCCGAGATTCTCGACTACTTCCAGCGCTGCGCCGACAAGTACGGATTGCGGCCGCACCTGCGCCTGCGCACCGAAATCAGGGCAGCGCAATGGGATTCGGACACCCAGCAGTGGTGCCTGACCACCGCGTTGGGTGACCAGCACCGCTTCGACGTGGTCGTGTCGGCCGTCGGCCTGTTCACCCGGCCGCTGCTGCCCGAACTCGTCGAGCAAGAACCGTTCACCGGAAGCGTGATGCACTCGGCGCGCTGGGATCACTCGATCCCGTTGCAGGGCAAGCGGATCGCGGTGCTGGGCACCGGGTCGACGGCTTCCCAGCTGATCCCCGAGCTGGCCAAGGTGGCCGACACGGTGTACTCCGTGCAGCGCTCGCCGACCTGGATCTTGCCGAAGCCCGACCGGCACTACACGCCGCGGGAGCGCTGGGTGTTCGCCCACCTGCCGTTCGCCAAAAGGCTTTACCGGACCCGGCTGTGGCTGCGCAGTGAATCCAACATCGCGGTGATCGAGCACGGCAGCGAAAAGACCGAACAGTTCAAGGCCGTCGCGCTGGGTTTGTTGGAGAAGACCGTCGACGACGAGGACCTGCGCCGCAAGCTCACGCCCGAACACCCGATGGGCTGCAAGCGGCTGGTGTTCTCCTCGGATTACCTGCCCGCGCTGACCCGGCCCAACGTCGAGGTGGTGACCAGCCCGGCGCGCTACCTGCGCAGGCGCTCCCTGGTCACCGAAGACGGCACCGAACGCGAGGTCGACGTGGTCGTCTGTGCCACCGGGTACGCCGCGGCGGACTACCTCGCCGAGCTGGACGTGTCCGGCGAACACGGAATCACCCTGCGAGACGTGTGGCGCGACGGGGCGCACGCGTACCTCGGCATGGCCGTGCCGGGATTCCCGAACTTTTTCATGCTGTACGGGCCGAACACCAACGTCGGCTCCAACAGCGTCATCTTCATCCTCGAGTCGCAGGCGCGCTACATCGTGCGGGCCCTGAAGTATTTGCGGCACAGGGGCAAGCGTTACATCGCGGTGCGACCCGCCGCGCTGGCCGACTTCGTCGCCAAGATCGATCGATGGATGGTGGGCACCGTCTGGACCACCCAGTGCAGCAACTACTTCCGCGCCCCCAACGGGCGGGTGGTCACCCAATGGCCGCGCAGCGCCCGGGCCTTCTGGAGCATGACGCGCAGGTTCAGGCCGGGCGACTTCCGCTTCACCGCGCCCGCTACGTCCGAACCCCAGGTGTTCACCATGCCCGAGCGGGGCAGCCGATGACACGGCTGGACGGCGCCGACCGCCTCGATCCCGCACTGCGTGACGTCGCGACTACCCGGACCGACTTCTCCCGGGCCGCAATCGAACTCATTCGCACACCGTTCAACGAGCGCCGCCGCCTGGCCGCCGAACAGACCGACGCACCCGGGATCCGGATCGGGGAGGACAGCGCGGCCGGCGTGCCGGTGCGCATCTACCGCGGTGGGCCCGCCGACCGGGCACCGGTGGTGGTGTACTGCCACGCCGGCGGCTTCGCGCTGGGCAACCTGGACACGGATCATCGCCAGTGCGTCGAGCTTTCGCGCCGCGGGCGGTGCACGGTGGTTTCGGTGGACTACCGGCTGGCGCCCGAACACCCCTATCCCGCCGGGCTGGAGGACGCCGACACGGTGGTGCAGTGGGTCGCCGCGAACGCGGACACACTCGGCGTCGATCCGGCGCGGTTGGCGGTCGCCGGCAGCAGCGCCGGCGCCACCCTGGCCGCATGCCTGGCGCAGCGCGCCGCCGACGGGTCGCTGCCGCCGGTGGCGTTCCAGTTGCTGCACCAACCGGTGCTCGACGACCGGGCCACCGGATCGAAGGCGGAATTTCGCGCCAGCCCGGCGTTCGACGGCGAGGCCGCCGAGCTGATGTGGGGCTACTACCTGGGACCGGCGGCCGCATCGGCCGCCACGGTGCCCGCGCGCCGAGGCGAATTCGCCGGGCTGCCACCGGCTTTGATCACCTGCGCCGAAATCGACCCGTTCCGCGACGAGGCGATCGACTACGCGCTGCGGTTGCTGCGTGCGGGAGTGTCGGCCGAACTGCACGTCTTCGCCCGCACCTGCCACGGCTTCGATTCGCTGCTGCCCGAGTGGCCGGGCTCGCAACGGTTGTTCGCGCTGCAGGGCGATGCCCTGTCCTGCGCGTTACACGGCGACTAACCGTCGAATCGGATCAGCTGCCGCACGGCCGTGCCGTCGGCCAGATTGTCCATTGCCGCGTTGATGTCCTCGAGCGCAATGGTCGAGGACACCAGCGATTCCACCGGCAGCCGGCCCGCCTGCCACAGCTCGACAAACCGGGGGATGTCCCGGCTGGGCACCGCCGAGCCGAGGTAACTGCCGATCAACGACCGGCCCTCGGCCACAAAACCCAACGGCGACACGCTGATTCGCGCCGACGGCGGCGGCAGCCCCACGGTGATGGTGCGCCCGCCGGGTGCGGTCAACCCGATCGCGGTCTCCAGCGCGGCGGGATGGCCGACGGCCTCGACGACCACCGCCGCCTTCACCCCGGCCTCGGCGGCCTGCTGCGGTGTGTAGGTGTCGTGGGCGCCCAGGCGGCGGGCGGCGGCCAACTTCTCCGGCAACTGGTCGACGGCGACCACCCGCACGTCGTCGTAGGTCAGCGCGGTGAGCAGCGCCGCCATCCCGACCCCACCGAGCCCGACCACGGCGACCGCCTGGCCCGGCCGCGGATGCCCCACGTTCAGCACCGCGCCACCGCCGGTGAGCACGGCGCAGCCCAGCAGCGCCGCGACATCGGGCGGCACGTCGGACGGCACCGGGACCGCGCTGGCCCGATTGACCACCGCATGCGTCGCGAAACCCGAGACACCGAGGTGGTGATACACCGGGTGCCCGGCCCGGCTGAGCCGAATGTCGCCGCCGAGCAAGGTGCCGGCGCCATTGGCCGCGCTGCCCGGTTCGCACGGCGTCAGGCCCTGGGTCGCGCACGCTGCGCAATGACCGCACCGAGGCAGGAAGACCAGCACCACCCGCTGGCCCACGGCTAGGTCGGCGACGCCCTCGCCGACCCGCTCGACGATCCCGGCGGCCTCGTGGCCCAGCAGCATCGGCACCGGCCGCACCCGGTTGCCGTCGACCACCGACAGGTCGGAGTGGCAGATGCCGGCGGCCTCGATGCGCACCAGGACTTCGTCGCGGCCCGGGGGTGCGAGGTCGAGGTCGGTGACGGCGATCGGGCGCGACTGTGCGTAGGGCCGGGGTGAGCCGATGTGCTCCAGGACCGCGCCCCGTATTCCAGACATGCTGGAATACAACCATGGCGTCGGCTTCCGTAGTTCCGCCCGCACCGGACGGGCTGACCAGCAACGACTTTCCGGTGCTGTGGCCGGTCGGAACCCGGTGGGCCGACAACGACATGTTCGGCCACCTCAACAACGCCGTGTACTACCAACTCTTCGACACCGCGATCAACGCCTGGATCAACACCAGCACCGGGCTGGACCCGCTCACCACGCCCGCGCTGGGCATCGTCGCCGAATCGGGCTGCCGCTACTTCTCCGAACTGCAATTCCCGCAGCACCTCGTGGTGGGCCTGGCCGTCACCCGGCTGGGTCGCAGCAGCGTCACCTACCGGCTGGGCGTGTTCCGCGCCGAGAACGGGCCGGCGCCTGATCAGGCGCGTCCGATCACCGCGCTGGGGCACTGGGTGCACGTCTACGTCGACCGGGAAACCCGCAAATCCGTCCCCATTCCCGACGCAGTCCGCGCGCTGCTGGCGACGGCCACCGTTGACCAATAGGGGCCCGGTACGCCCCCGATATGCTTCGCGCATGCCAGTGATGAGCAAGACCGTCGAGGTGGACGCCGACGCCGCGTTGATCATGAAGATCGTCGGCGACTTCGAGGCCTACCCGCAGTGGAACGAGGAGATCAAGGGCCTCTGGGTGCTGGCGCGCTACGACGACGGGCGTCCCAGCCAGCTGCGGCTCGACACCGATTACCAAGGCATGCAGAGCATGTTCATCCAGGCCGTGTACTACCCGGGCGAAAACCAGATCCAGACCGTCCTGCAGCAGGGCGACCTGTTCACCAAGCAGGAACAGTTGTTCTCGGTGGTGTCGATGGGGGCTTCGAGCCTGCTGACCGTGGACCTGGACGTCGAGACCTCGATGCCGGTCCCGGCGCCCATGGTGAAGCAACTCCTCAACAACGTGCTGGACCACCTGGCCGAAAGCCTCAAGCAGCGCGCCGAGCAGCTGGCCGCGAGCTAACAGCCGCGACAGCCCGTTCTCGCCGCGAACGTAAGCCCACTGCGCAAAGGCGCCCCCGATTCGCAGTGTGCTTACGCTCGCGACCGTCAGGAAGCGCTAAGCCCGGTGCGGTCGCGCATCTCGGTCAGCCGGGTCGCCGCATCGGTGAACTGCCACACGGTGTGCTCGATCACCGCGGCGGTGTCGCGCCGGCGCAGCGCGGCGATCAGCTTGCGGTGGTTGTCCACCGCGGCCTCGCCCCACTGCGGGTCGGCCGCATAGACCAGCACCGGCATGTAGCGCGCGGCGTTGAGCAGGAACCAGGCCAGCTTGATCCGGCCGCTCGCCTGGTTGAAGACGCGGTGAAACGCGAACTCGATGCCGGCGATGGTTTCGGCGTCGCCGGACCCGACGGCCGTGGCCAGCGAGTCGTTGATCCGGTCCAGCTCGTCGATCTCGGCGTCGGTGATGTGGTCCGTGGCCGCCGCCGCCAGCTCGCGGGCGATCGACGCCTGCAGCCAGAAGATGTCCTCGATGTCCTGGCGGGTCAGCGGCAGCACGACATGGCCGCGGTGCGGTTCGAGCTGCACCATGCCCTCGCCGCGCAGCTTGAGCAGGGCTTCACGCACCGGGGTGACGCTGACCCCGAGCTGGGCCGCGGTCTCGTCGAGCCGGATGAACGTCCCCGGCCGCAGCGAGCCGGACATGATCGCCGCCCGCAGACGCCCGGCCACCTCGTCGGACAACTGCGCCCGTCGCAGCGGCCGCCGACTCCTCGGCTGCATTGACATCGGTGCGTTCACGGGGGCTGCCAGGGCTTTCGTGGGCTTGGCGGGACGGGGTTTAAGTTTTGACGGGTGTTAACGGGGACTTGTCAGTGGATCGTCAACGCCATAGTGTGACCCACACAACACTAAGTTTTATCAAATATCAACCTGGCGCAAGCGGTGCGCGAGTGAAGGGAAGTGTTGAGTTTGACCGCGCAATTGGCGAGCCATCCGACACAGGCGAACGAGCAGCCGTACCTGGCCCGGCGACAGAACTGGGTGAACCAACTGGAACGGCACGCGCTGATGCAGCCGAACGCGACCGCACTGCGGTTCCTGGGCAACAGCCTGTCGTGGGGTGACCTGCGCCGCCGGGTGGCGGCGCTGGCCGATGCGCTGAGCCGCCGGGGTGTCGGCTTCGGCGACCGGGTGATGATCCTGATGCTCAATCGCACCGAGTTCGTCGAATCGGTGCTGGCCGTCAACATGCTCGGCGCCATCGCGGTCCCGCTGAACTTCCGGCTCACCCCAGCCGAGATCGCGTTCCTGGTCCAGGACTGCGAGGCGCGGGTGATCATCACCGAGCCCGTGCTCGCCCCGGTGGCCATCGGGGTCCGCGACATCGAGTCAATGCTGGCCACCGTCGTGGTGGCCGGCGGCCCGGCCGACGACAACGTCCTCGGCTACGAGGACCTGATCGACGAGCCCGGTCAGGAGCACCAACCGGTCGACATCCCCAATGACTCGCCGGCGTTGATCATGTACACCTCGGGCACCACCGGGCGGCCGAAGGGCGCCGTGCTGACCCACACGAATCTGACCGGCCAGACGATGACCGGGCTGTACACCAACGGCGCCGACATCAACAACGACGTCGGATTCATCGGGGTGCCGTTCTTTCACATCGCGGGCATCGGCAACCTGCTGACCGGCGTGCTGCTGGGCATCCCGACGGTGATCTACCCGCTGGGCGCGTTCGAGCCCGGACAACTACTCGACGTGCTCGCCGCGGAGAAGGTCACCGGGATTTTCCTGGTCCCCGCGCAGTGGCAGGCGGTCTGCGCCGAACAACACGCTCGCCCGCGCGACCTGAAGTTGCGGGTGATCTCCTGGGGCGCCGCGCCGGCCCCCGACGCGCTGCTGCGGGAGATGTCGGCGAGGTTCCCCGGCGCCCAGATACTGGCCGCATTCGGCCAGACGGAGATGTCGCCGGTGACGTGCATGCTGCTGGGCGAGGACGCCATTCGCAAACGCGGCTCGGTCGGCAAGGTGATCCCCACCGTGGCCGCCCGCGTCGTCGACGAAAACATGAACGACGTGCCGATCGGCGAGGTTGGCGAAATCGTCTACCGCGCACCAACTTTGATGAGCGGCTACTGGAACAACCCGCAGGCCACGGCGGAAGCGTTCGCGGGCGGCTGGTTCCACTCCGGCGACCTCGTGCGCATGGACGAAGACGGCTACGTGTGGGTGGTCGACCGCAAGAAGGACATGATCATCTCCGGTGGCGAGAACATCTACTGCGCCGAGGTGGAAAACGTCCTCGCCAGCCACCCCAGCATCGTCGAGGTGGCCGTTATCGGCCGGGCGCACGAGAAGTGGGGCGAGGTGCCGATCGCGGTCGCCGCTGTCGCGGGCGACAATCTAGCGCTCGAAGAGTTGGACGAGTTTTTGACCGAGCGGCTGGCGCGGTACAAGCACCCCAAGGCGCTCGAGATCGTCGATGCGTTGCCGCGCAACCCAGCCGGCAAGGTGCTCAAGACTGAACTGCGGGTTCGCTACGGCGTCGGAGAAATCGACTAAATCCATTCTACGGCAAGAGGTTTTAGGGGCAGAAAGGGAAGTTGACGGGAGCTGTAACGTTTGCCAGCTGTTGGCGAAGGGTTAATTGTGCGGATGCGGTTCACACCTGATTGGCCATCGGGTACATTCCTGTGGTCTCCGTTACTACTTGCCAGTAGGGAGCCGATGGTCACACACGTTGAGTCGGGGCGAGGCGGGGGCACACCCAGCCGCCTCGCGGCGAGGGGGAGAGGCGTGCTACACGATCCGCCGCGGCGCTGGGAGGCGCGCGGTGACGTCGCGAGGGGGCAACGGTGAGTTCAACGTCGACAAGTCGGCGGGGTCCCTACCTGGTTGGCTACGTTCGCGACCAACTGGAGACGCCTTTGACGCTCGTCGGGGGATTCTTCCGGATGTGCGTGCTCACCGGGAGGGCGCTGTTCCGCTGGCCCTTCCAATACCGCGAATTCATCCAGCAGTGCTGGTTCATCATGCGGGTGGCGTTCCTGCCGACCATCATGGTGTCGATCCCGCTGACCGTGCTGCTGATCTTCACCCTCAACGTCCTGCTCGCCCAGTTCGGGGCCGCTGACCTCTCCGGCGCCGGCGCGGCGATCGGCGCCGTCACCCAGCTCGGCCCGCTGACCACGGTGCTGGTGGTTGCCGGCGCCGGCTCGACCGCGATCTGCGCGGACCTGGGCGCCCGCACCATCCGCGAAGAGATCGACGCGATGGAGGTGCTCGGCATCGACCCGATCCACCGGCTGGTGGTCCCCCGGGTGGTGGCCGCCACCCTGGTCGCGACCCTGCTCAACGGCCTGGTGATCACCGTCGGCCTGGTCGGCGGCTACCTGTTCGGCGTCTACCTGCAAAACGTGTCGGGTGGCGCCTACCTGGCCACGCTGACCACCATCACCGGCTTGCCCGAGGTCGTCATCGCGACGGTCAAAGCCGCAGTCTTCGGGCTGATCGCCGGGCTGGTCGGTTGCTACCGTGGCCTGACCGTGCGCGGCGGCTCCAAGGGCCTGGGCACCGCCGTGAACGAGACCGTCGTGCTCTGTGTCGTCGCGCTCTACGCTGTCAACGTCGTGCTGACCACCATCGGTGTCCGGTTCGGGACGGGGCACTGACGTGTCGACTTCCGCCGTCTTCCGCGCCCGCTTCCCGCGGGCGGCAGAGAACCTCAACCGCTACGGCCTCGCCGCCGCTCGCGGTCTCGACGACATCGGTCAGATGGCGTGGTTCGGCGCCATCGCCGTCGGGCACATCCCGCACGCGGTGCGCAACTACCGCAAGGAGACCCTGCGACTCATCGCCCAGATCGGCATGGGCACCGGCGCCATGGCGGTCATCGGTGGCACCGTCGCCATCGTCGGCTTCGTGACGCTGTCCGGTAGCTCGCTGGTCGCCATCCAGGGCTTCGCCTCACTGGGCAACATCGGCGTCGAGGCGTTCACCGGCTTCTTCGCCGCGCTGATCAACGTGCGCATCGCCGCACCCGTCGTCACCGGCATCGCCATGGCCGCCACGGTCGGCGCCGGCGCCACGGCGGAGCTGGGTGCCATGCGCATCAGCGAGGAGGTCGACGCCCTGGAAGTGATGGGCATCAAGTCGATCTCGTTCTTGGCCTCCACCCGCATCATGGCCGGGCTGGTGGTGATCATCCCCATCTACTCCATGGCGATCATCATGACTTTCCTGTCCCCGCAGATCACCACGACGGTGATCTACGGGCAGTCGAACGGCACCTACGAGCACTACTTCCGGACGTTCCTGCGCCCCGAGGACGTGTTCTGGTCGTTCCTGGAGGCCATCATCATCACCGCGGTCGTGATGATCACCCACTGCTTCTACGGCTATGAGGCCGGCGGCGGTCCCGTCGGCGTGGGTGAGGCCGTCGGTCGATCGATGCGCTTCTCGCTGGTGTCGGTGCAGGTTGTCGTGTTGGCCGCCGCGTTGGCGCTCTATGGCGTCAACCCCAACTTCGCGCTCACGGTGTAACCGCCATGGCCAGCCCGATCCAGACCAACGCCCCCCGCACCCCGCCCTACAAGCTGGCCGGCGTGGCGCTGTTGGTCGTCGCCGCGCTGGCGCTGGCCCTGATCTACGGGCAGTTCCGGGGCAGCTTCACCCCCAAGACGCAACTGACCATGCTGGCAGCGCGCGCCGGCCTGGTGATGGACCCGGGTTCGAAGGTCACCTACAACGGGGTGGAGATCGGCCGGGTGGGGTCGATTGCGGAGACGGTGCGCGACGGCAAGCCGGCCGCCAAGTTCACCCTCGAGGTGTATCCGCGCTACCTGAAGCTGATCCCGTCGAACGTCAACGCCGACATCAAGGCGACGACGGTGTTCGGTGGCAAGTACGTCTCGCTGACGACGCCGGCGAATCCGTCGCCGCAGAAGATTTCGTCGCGCACGGTAATCGACGCGCGCTCGGTGACCACCGAGATCAACACGCTGTTCCAGACCATCACCTCGATCGCGGAGAAGGTGGATCCGATCAAGCTGAACCTGACGCTGAGCGCCGCGGCGCAGTCGCTGTCGGGGCTGGGCGAGAAGTTCGGCCAGTCGGTGGTCAACGCCAACATCTTGCTCGATGATGTGAATCCGCGGTTGCCCCAGGCGCGCAAGGACATTCAAGGTTTGGCGGCGCTGGGCGACACCTACGCGAACGCGGCGCCGGACCTGTTCGACTTCTTGAACAACGCGGTGATCACCTCGCGCACCATCAACGCCCAGCAAAAGGATCTGGATCAGGCGTTGTTGTCGGCGGCCGGCTTCGGCAACACCGGTGCCGAGCTGTTCAACAAGGGCGGTCCGTACCTGGCGCGCGGCGCCGAAGACCTGGTGCCCACGGCGCAGCTGCTGGACACCTACAGTCCCGAGCTGTTCTGCACCGTGCGCAACTACCACGACATCGAGCCCAAGGCCGCGTCGTTCCTGGGCGGCAACGGCTACTCGCTCAACAGCCACACCCAGGCGCTGTCCGGGTTGGGGTTGGTCGCCAACCCGCTGTCGCTGGTCGCGGTCGCCGCGCTCACGATGGGGCTCGGCGGCGTCGCCGGCCTGGTCGGTGGTGCGCCGAACCCCTACGTGTGGCCGGAGAACCTGCCGCGGGTGAACGCGCGCGGCGGCCCCGGCGGTGCCCCGGGGTGCTGGCAACCGCTCACCCATGACCTGTGGCCCGCACCGGAACTGGTGATGGACTCCGGCAACAGCCTTGCGCCGTACAACCACCTGGACACCGGATCGCCGTATGCGATCGAGTACGTCTGGGGACGCCAGGTAGGGGATAACACGATCAACCCATGAAAATCACCGGAACCCTTGTCAAGCTCAGCATCTTCTCGGTGGTGCTGCTGATCTTCACCGTGATGATCATCGTGGTGTTCGGTCAGATGCGCTTCGACCGCACCAGCGGATACACGGCGGAGTTCACCAACGTCAGCGGCCTGCGCGCGGGTCAGTTCGTCCGCGCCTCCGGGGTCGAGGTCGGCAAGGTCGACACGGTGGAACTGGTCGACGGCGGCAAGCGGGCGCGGGTGAAATTCAACGTCGACCGCTCGATCCCGCTGTACCAGTCGACGACCGCCCAGATCCGCTACCTGGACCTGATCGGCAACCGCTACCTCGAACTCAAGCGCGGCCAGGGCGACGGCGCCGACAAGGTGCTGGCGCCCGGCGGGTTCATCCCGCTCGCCCGCACCCAGCCGGCGCTCGACCTCGACGCCCTGATCGGTGGCTTCAAGCCGTTGTTCCGGGCGCTCGACCCACAGAAGGTCAACAGCATCGCGACCGCGCTGGTCACCGTGTTCCAGGGGCAGGGTGGCACCATCAACGACATCCTCGACCAGACCGCGCAGCTGACCAGCCAACTCGGTGAGCGTGACCAGGCCATCGGCGAGGTCATCAAGAACCTCAACACGGTGCTGGACACGACGGTCCGGCACCGGCAGCAGTTCGACCAGACCATCAACAATCTGGAGGTGTTGATCACCGGTCTCAAGGACCACGGCGACCAACTGGCCGGGGGGACCGCGCACATCAGCAACGCCGCCGGCACGGTTGCCGACCTGCTGGCCGAAAACCGCGGCCTGCTGCACAAGACGATCAACTACCTGGACGCCGTCCAGCAGCCGCTGATCGACCAGCAGGATCAACTGCAGGACTACCTGAAGAAGGTGCCGACCGCGTTGAACATGATCGGGCGCGCCATCGGGTCATACGGGGACTTCGTGAACTTCTACGCCTGCGACAT